>USBV01000045.1 GCA_900553055.1 uncultured Phascolarctobacterium sp. | reverse complement strand
CCAAGCCGATGCCGGATGTGCCGCCGCTGATAACCGCCACTAAGCCCTCACAGCCATACTTAAGCTTGCTCATCATGTTCGTCCTCTCTTGCAATCTCCGGAGGCAGCTGCACCGTAATCGTGGTGCCCTTGCCCAATTCACTCTCCAGACTCAGCTCCATGCCATGGCGCAACGCTATTTGCTTGGCAATCGCCAGTCCTAAGCCACTGCCACTCTTATTCTGCTCATTGCGAGCCTTATAAAATCTATCAAAGGCATGGGGCACATCCTCCGCCTTCATGCCACAGCCATGGTCGCTTAGCTTAAGCTTGTTTCCAGCCAGCTCCACCTCGATGCTGCTCTTTTCCGACGAAAACTTAATGCTGTTATGCAAAAATATCATCAGCATTTGCCGCAAGCGCCCATAATCACCATTCAGCAAATACGGCTCCTTGTCCAGCTTCGCTGTAATCGTAATCTCCTTTTCTAGGCCCAAGCGGCGGGAGCCACGCACGGCATCCTGCACCACGGCACACAAATCCAAGGGCTCCTTTTCAATGGGAAAGTCCGTATTCTGCAAGCGCGACAAATCCAGCAAATCGTTGATTAAACGCTGCAAAAAGAGACTTTCATTATACATCTGCTCGTGGAATTCGGCCACATCCGCGGGCTCGGTGACCACGCCATCCCGCAAGGCCTCCAAGCTGCCGCGAATCACCGTCACCGGCGTGCGCAGCTCATGGGAGATATTAGCAATAAACTCACGGCGCAGCTTCTCCAGCTTTTGGCTTTCCTCATCAGCCAGCTGCAAGCGCTCCGCCAGCACGTCCAGCGTGCGTGCCAGCTCGCCCACCTCGTCCTTTTGGGTAACATTATTGCGCACCTCGTAATGCCTATCTGCTAGCTGCTCGGCATTATCACGCATAATATTTAAGGTACGAGTAAAGCGCCAGCTAAGCACCAAGCTCAAAACTATCACTAGTGCGAGCGCGGCTCCTAGGCTTATCAGCAAAATCTGCAGACCCTCCCACACTGCCTTGTTCAAGCCTTGGCGAGGCGAATGCAGAAGTACCACGGCCTTGACCTTGCCTTGAGTATCATAAACAGGCTCGCCCACGGTCAGCATAATATCATTAAGCCAAACATTGTACTCTTCTATAGTAAAGCTTTCACCCTCTGCAAAGCAATTTTCTACACGCTCCTTAATATGGCGCGGCAGCTTAGCAAAAGCTTCCTTGGGGTCCCGGGGCGGTTCTGGAAAGGGATGATTATGTTTATCATTATGCTTTTGACGCCACTGCATGCGCCGCGCCATGCGCTCCTTATTCACATTCAGATTACGCTGGCTATCCACTACCCAAACTATTTCCTGATTTAAATTGTCAATAAAATTGATAAAATTACTTTTAGCTATGCCGTCCCCATGATGCTGCTCTAAAAGCGGCAAATTGGAGCTGATGGAAGTAGCAATCCGCTGCGCTTGCACACGCATGCTGCGCTGCTTACTCTCCACAATGTGCTCCTTGAAAAATTGGTAGAACACGCCCCCAATAATAAGGCCAAAAATCACCAATACGGCAGTGAAGCAAAGCATGAGCTTCAAAGCAATTTTATTTTTAAAGGGCCAGCTCATGACTTCACCTCAAAGCGATAGCCCACGCCCCAAATAGTTTTGATATCCCATTTTTCGTGCTCATATTTGTCGAGCTTCGCACGCAAGCGCTTGATATGCGAATCAACAGTGCGACTGTCGCCAAAATAATCAATGCCCCAAATGCTATCCAAAAGATTGTCGCGACTAAACACCTTGGTGCTATTTTTCGCTAAAGTCCACAAAAGCTCGATTTCCTTTTTGGTCAGAGGAACCTCTTCCCCACCAATCTGCACCTGATACTTATCTAAATTGATAAATAGATTAGCCACGCCCAAGCTGTTTTTGCTAGCTGGCTCCTGGGGCTGGATGCGACGCAGCACCGCCCGCACTCTGGCCATAACCTCACTCGCCGAAAAGGGTTTGATAACGTAATCATCGGCACCGATATCTAGTCCCATAATCTTGTCATAGTCCTCACCCCGCGCTGTAATCATAATGATGGGCACCATGGACTGCTGGCGCAGACGGCGACAAACCTCAAAGCCATCCAGCTTGGGCATCATCACATCAAGGAGCACCATCACGATTTCATCTTCCTGCTGCTGGAATTGCTCCAAGGCTGCAGCACCATCCAGCGCAATAACTGGCTCCAGGCCCTCCTTTTTAGCGTAGCTGGAAAGAATGGTCGTAATTTGCTTATTATCATCGGCGATTAAAATTTTCTTCATTATAGCTTCACCTCGCTCTTACTGGGAAAATCTATTACTGGTTATATTATAGCATATCAGCTAATTGTGTTGAAATTATGACAGGAATTACAGTAATTTTTTTGCAAAAAACACAAAAAAGGCGTCAAAAAAACATAAAATAAACATAATTGACCTGTACAATAAAGACAAACCAAGGGAGCAAGCTCCTAAGAGAAAACAAACCGTTCTAAAGCTAGATAATAAGGATAAATGCAAAATAAGGAGTGATTAAAGATGTTGAACATGAAAAAGATTTTGATCGCCGGTACTGTAATGACTGCCCTGCTCCCGCTGACTGCCAAGGTCCGCGCATGGGCAAGCATCACAAGGATTTCAAAAAGCTGAGCCCAGAAAAGCGTGCCGAAATGGAAAAACGCCGCGCAGAATGGGAAAAGATGACTCCCGAACAACGCCAAGAAGCTTTTGCAAAAATGCAAAAGGAACGCCAAGAGCGTCATGACAAGCGCGCCAAGGAAGCTATGGACAAGCTCACACCGGAGCAAAGAGCAGAGGTTGAAGCCTTCATTAAGGAGGATATGGCTCAACGCCAAGCTCGCCGTGAAAAGCTGCAAAACATGACTCCCGAGCAACGCCACGCTATTAAAGCTAACCGCCCCCTGAAAATGAAGGACGGCAAGCATTTCAAGGATCATAAAGAAAGCGAACATTTCAAATTCCACAAGGATGGCAAGCACTTCAAAGGTGATCGTCCCGACTGCCCTGTTCCTAACTGCCCGGTGGCACCTGCTAAGTAAAGCTCCCTCTATACAATCATAAGACATAAAACAGCAACAACAACTTCCTTTCCCCTCTTCTTTCCCCTAAACAAAAAACTCATGGTTCACTGCCACTAGCGGTGTTCCATGAGTTTTTTATTTGCAAAAAAGCTAGTTCACTATAATATTATTTAAAAAAGCCGAAGCGTTGGCCCACAGCGAGAATTCTTCTGCCAATAAAGGGCACATTATCCAAATCCTCTTTGTTCAGGCCGCCAAAGGCAATCAAGGCCAAAGCATAGGCGGGAACAGCTGCCACCATGGCAAAAAGCACGCACCACATGCCCAGCTGCTCGGTAAGGCTTAGCACAGCATAAATAACTGCGCCCATCACACCCGAAGCTAATAACGGTTTTAGCAAGCTGCCCAAAGAGAAGGTAAAGCCAGTATATTTATAGATGAAGCCCATATTGATAATCGCAGCCACAGCAAAATCGGCCACTGTCGCCATGGATGCACCCTTAATGCCTAAGAAGGGAATAGCCGTGAGCCACCAGCTCATAACGACCTTCACAATGCAGGCCAAAATCATATTGATAACGGGTATAGCCGTTTTGCCCAAGCCCTGCAAAATACCGGTGCTGATTTGGTGCATCCCTAAAAAGAGGATGCCCACGCTCATGGTTTGGATAGCACCTGCTGCTCCCGGAGCGTTATAAATCAGTGCTGCCACCTTTTCGGCCAAGAAAAACAGACCCATAAAGCAGGGAAAGGTAATAATCATCGCTACGCGAAAAGCCAGACGAATTTTATCGCGAATGGCATCAAAGCGCTCCAAGGCTCTGGATTCGGAGATGGAAGGCACCAGGCTAATAGTCATAGCTGCCGTAAAAATTGTAGCCAGGTTTACCAAGGGTACTGCCATGCCCGTTAGATAACCAAAAAGCTCCGTAGCATGGCGCACATCAAAGCCAGCAGCCTCCAGGCGCTGGGGCACAATCAAAAGGTCAAGGTTGGCACCGATGGGCAGCATCAAGCTCGTTAAGGAAACCGGCAAGGCCAGCTTCAGCAAACGCTTAATGATATGTCCCGCGCTTTCCGTGGGAATGCTGTCATCCTGAGCCTCAATTTCCGCATGCAGGCGACGCTTGAGGCGACGATAGAACCACATGAGCACCAAAAGGGCACAGAAGGCACCTGCGCCAGCACCCATACTAGCACCACCGGCTGCGTAAGCCAAGCCATAGGGCATGAACAAATCTGCAAACACCAGCATGGTGATAACACGCACCAGCTGCTCCACAACCTCACTCGTAGCCGTGGGCGTCATAATCTGCCAACCCTGTAAATAGCCGCGGAAGCTGGCTAGAAAGGTGACAAAGAACACCGCCGGTGCCAAGGCAATAATGGAATAGTAGGCTCTGGAGTCACGAATAATGTGTTGATTGATTAAAAAGTCCGCGCCAAAGAAAAGTGCCGAGGAAAATATCAGGCCCGAAATCAAAAGCAAGCGCAAGGACACATTAAACACGCGCTTGGCACCGCGATAATCCTTATTGGCCAGCTTTTCCGAGGTAATGATGGAGATAGCCACGGGCACACCGGCTGAGGACACAGTAATCGCCATCAAATAAATAGGAAAGCCCATCTGGTACAGGCCAATGCCCTCGCCGCCCAGCACGCGGGAAAGAATAATCCAGTTTAGGGAACCGATGACCTTAACAATAATACTGGAGATCGTCAAAATCATCGTGCCCTTCAAAAATTTGCTATTATTAGTATTAGAATTCTTTTGCTCTGCGCTCATACAATCCGCCTTAATTATGAAAATAGTTGTACAGTATAATTATCCTCTTTTCTGTCCAAATTTACAAGAGGTTTAACAAAAAAGTCATAAATAGCTGCTCGTTTTTCCTTGCATAATCCTCGCAGTATGCTACAATTATTGTGGAAAGAGTTTTGAAGTGCTGCATTTCGTACCGAGACCTTCTCCAAGGGAAATACTGCAAGTTCAAACGACAGTCTCTTTTCAAGAAAGTTCAGCAATAAAGAATTATTATTGACAATTTTAGTAGGATATGCTATGATGTGAGTGTCAAGGTAGTGCTTGTATTAAGGCACCGAAGATGCTTATTAATAAAAATTATATAATTTGGAGGGAATCATAATGAAAAAATTCGTTTGTCAAGTTTGTGGTTATGTTTATGAAGGCGAAGCTGCTCCGGCTGCTTGCCCCCAATGCAAGGCTCCCGCTAGCAAATTCACCGAAATGAAGGGTGAAATGACCTGGGCTTGCGAGCACGTTGTAGGCGTTGCTTCTGACGTTCCTGAAGATATTAAAGCTGACCTGCGCGCTAACTTCAATGGCGAATGCTCCGAAGTTGGTATGTATCTGGCTATGGCTCGCGTTGCTCATCGCGAAGGCTATCCGGAAATCGGCCTGTACTGGGAAAAAGCTGCTTATGAAGAAGCAGAGCATGCTGCTAAATTTGCAGAGCTGCTGGGAGAAGTTGTTACCGACTCCACCGAAAAGAACCTGGCTATGCGTGTAGAAGCTGAAAACGGCGCAACCGCTGGCAAGAACGATCTGGCTAAACGCGCTAAGGCTCTGGGTCTGGACGCTATCCATGACACCGTTCATGAAATGGGCCGCGATGAAGCTCGCCATGGCAAAGCTTTTGCTGGCCTGCTGAAGAGATATTTCGGCAAATAATTTAAGCTTGGCTTAACTAAATCCCCGCTCTTAATTGGGCGGGGATTTTTTATACACAAAAGCCTCACTTATACACCTACTTATGCACACTGTGGATAACTTTCCCATGGAACTGTGGATAAGTAGGTGTTTTTGTGTATAAAATGGCCTATTTATCCACAACCTAGTGCGTTGCTGTGTGAAAAAGCACAAAAAACTACCCTGCTCCTTTAGTGAACAGGGTAGTTTTAGTAACAATTTTACGCTTTATATCCACGTGCTTCCGCAACCTTAGCAAAGGCAACAGCGGCGGCATCAATGGTCTTTTGGATATCCTCGGGGCTATGGGCCAAGGATAAGAAGTTAGTTTCGAACTGGCTGGGCGGCAGGTAAATGCCCTGCTCCAGCATAGAGTGGAAGTAGATTTTGAAGGCTTCCAAATCGCTGGCAGCAGCACTGTCAAAATCGGTAACAGGCTTGTCGTTAAAGAAAACGGTAAACATGCTGCCGAGGCGATGCACCTGCACGGGTACGCCTGCCTTCGCTGCAGCACGCTCCAAGCCACCAACTAGAATAGCGGTCATGCTTTCCAGCTTTTCGCAAACCTTGTTTTCTTCCATATAGGTCAGCGCTGCGATGCCTGCAGCCATGGCCAAGGGATTGCCGCTCAAGGTGCCAGCTTGGTACATGGGGCCGGCAGGAGAAACCTTTTGCATAATCTCAAGCTTGCCGCCATAAGCTGCCACCGGCAGACCGCCACCGATAACCTTGCCCAAGCAGGTGATATCAGGGTCCACATCATAGAGGGATTGGCTGCCACCTTGCGCACTGCGGAAGCCGCTCATAACCTCATCACAGATAACCAATGCACCGTATTTTCTTGTCAGCGCGCGAATACCCTCTAAATAGCCTTTCTTGGGCAGCACAAGGCCCATATTGCCAGGAGTGGGCTCCATGATAACAGCGGCGATTTCTTCGCCACGTTCAGCAAAAACCTTTTCCAGTGCGGGCAAATCGTTGAAGGGCACAGTGATGGTGGTGGAAGCAACTGCCTTGGGCACACCCGGGCTATCAGGCACGCCAAAGGTGGTAGCACCACTGCCAGCCTTTACCAGCAGACTGTCATGGTGGCCATGATAACAGCCTACGAACTTCACGATGCAGTCACGACCGGTGTAAGCGCGAGCCAGGCGCAAAGCACTCATGGTAGCTTCAGTGCCGCTGTTAACCATACGCACCTGGTCCATGGAAGGAACCAGGCGGCACACTAATTTAGCCAGCTCAGTTTCAGCCAAGGTAGGCGCACCATAGGAGGTGCCCTTTTCGGCTGCAGCCTTGATAGCTTCGGTTACGCAATCGGGAACATGGCCCATCAGCAGCGGGCCATAGCTCAAAACATAGTCGATGTATTCATTGCCATCAATATCATAGATTTTGCTGCCCTTGCCACCGACAATGAAGGGCGGCACGCCACCCACGCTACGGAAGGAGCGCACAGGGCTGTTAACGCCACCAGGAATGTACTTGCGTGCTTCCTCAAAAGCGGCAGTGGATTTATCATGATTCATAACTCTAGTCCTTTCTTAACTCAAGACTGGCGAGAAGGTATTAGATGCGAGGAACGGCGACAACGGCGTATAAATAATACTCCTAGGAGCCGTGACGAAGCAGATGATGCCTTATCGCCTGTCTTATTTTAACCATTTAGCAACATCCAATGCGTGGTAAGTAATAATCATCTTCGCACCGGCGCGCTTAAAGCCCAGCATGGTTTCCATAACAATGCGCTTTTCGTCAATCCAACCCTTTTCAGCAGCGGCCTTCACCATGGCATATTCACCACTTACGTTATAAACACACAGCGGGCGATTAAAGGTTTCGTGTACACGTTGTACTACGTCCAAGAAGGCCAGCGCAGGCTTAACCATGACAATATCAGCACCCTCTTCAATATCCAATGCTACCTCACGCAGTGCTTCATCGCTGTTAGCGGGGTCCATTTGGTAGCCCTTGCGGTCACCGGCGGAGGGAGCGCTATCTGCAGCAGCACGGAAGGGGCCATAATATGCGGAAGCAAATTTAGCAGAATAAGCCATGATGGGAATATAGTTGAAGCCATTTTCATCCAGAGCTTCACGAATTGCTTTAACATAGCCGTCCATCATGTTAGAAGGAGCAATCATATCAGCACCAGCTTGGCAATGGGAAACGGCAACCTTCGCCAACAGCGGCAGGGTTTCGTCGTTATTTACGGTGCAGCCATTTTGCAGCACGCCGCAGTGACCATGCTCGGTATATTCGCACATGCACACATCGGTGATGATAACGATTTCAGGATAGTTAGCTTTGATAAATTTGCAGGCCAGCTGTACGGGCTCGTTCATATCCCAAGCGCTGCTACCCACTGCGTCCTTATAGGAGGGCACGCCGAAAAGCAGCACGGCAGGAATGCCGAGGCTAGCAACCTCGTCCATGCACTCGCCAAGGCGGTCAATGGACCAATGATAGTTGCCGGGCAGGGACTCGATTTCATGCTTTACGTTAGTACCAGGCACTACAAAAATAGGATAAATCAAATCTTTGACAGATACTTCAGTTTCGCGAATCATAGCGCGCAGATTTTCAGTAGCGCGGGTTCTGCGAGGACGATAGATAGGAAAATCAACGGACATGTTTAGGACTCCTTTTATTTATTGTAATACTCTCTAATAGCTTTTACTAAGCCATCAATGGTGTATTTTTCAGCTTCGATTGTCGGAGCAAAGCCATGCTTTTGCAGGGTTTCGCTGGTTATGGGACCGATAGCAGCAAGTGCTACCTTGCTCAGCAGCTCTGCCTTATCGCCCAGCACCTTGAGCAGATTGGTCACAGTGGAGGAGCTGGTGAAGGTCACTACGCTCGCGCTGCCTTCCTCGAGGGCAGCCAGCAGCTCGTCCTTGTTCTCGCAATCAGCTACAGTTTCATAGGCGGTCACCACATTCACCTCGGCGCCGATTTTGCGCAGGGACTCAGGCAGCACCTCGCGAGCGACCTTGGCACGAGCGATGAGAATCTTGTCGCCAGCAGTGATTTTGTCGGCCAAAGCCTCAGCCAATTCCTCAGCCTTGTAGGCAGAGGGGATGAGGTCGGCAGTGAGGCCGTGCTCCTTCAAGGCATCGGCAGTAGCACTGCCGATGGCAGCCAGTTGTACGCCAGCCAAAGCACGTGCGTCCTTGCCTGCAAGGTTCAAGCGCTCGAAGAAATATTCTACGCCGTTAGCGCTAGTAAATACCAGCCATTTATAGCTGGACAGCTCGGCAATACCCTTGTCCAGAGGGCCATAATCGGCAGCGGGCACGATTTTAATTGCAGGAACTTCGATAACCTTAGCGCCCAACGCTTCCAACTTCTTAGTCAAATCGCTAGCTTGGGCACGCGCTCTGGTCACGATAATGGTTTGACCAAAGAGGGGCTTGTTATCGAACCATTGCAGCTGCTCACGCAGCTTTACAACCTCGCCTACGAGGAAAATTGCAGGGGGCTTCAGATTATTGGCCTTTACATCCGCAGCAGCCTTGCCCAAGGTGGTAACCAAGGTGCGTTGCTCAGGATGAGTACCCCAGCGAATAACAGCAGCGGGGCAATCAGCACTGCGGCCGTTAGCAATGAGTTGGCTGGAAATCTTTTCAATATTTTCCACGCCCATCAGGAACACCAGAGTGTCAACAGCAGTAGCCAATCCCTTCCAGTTGATGGTAGAAGCTCCCTTGGTAGGGTCCTCATGGCCGGTGATAACAGCAAAGGAGGTAGCCACATGGCGATGGGTAACGGGAATACCGGCATATTCGGCAACAGCGATAGCGCTAGTTACGCCGGGTACAAATTCAAAGGGTTGGCCTGCTTCTAAAAGCTCGATAGCTTCCTCGCCACCGCGGCCAAAAACGAAGGGGTCGCCGCCCTTAAGACGAGCTACGGTTTTTCCCTCTTGAGCCAATTTAACCAGCAGCTTGTTGATATCCGGTTGGCGCATAGTGTGGTTGGCGCTGGCCTTGCCTACGTAAACCATTTCTGCATCCTTGCGAGCAAAGGCCAAAATGCGAGGGTCGGCCAAGCGGTCATACACAACTGCATCCGCAGTTTCCAAGCATTCCTTAGCCTTGAGGCCCAAAAGTCCCGGGTCGCCGGGGCCTGCACCGATTAAATATACTTTACCCTGTTTAGTCATTGTGTCACTCTCCTTAAAGAATTGCGGCCAAGATTTCCTGACCACCATTAGCGAGCATCTTCTTGCCCAGCTCTTGTCCCAAGGCTACAGCATCTGTAGCTGCACCCTCGATAGTATCTCTCAAAACAGTGCTGCCATCTAAAGCAGCAATGATTGCTTCAATCTTAATCTTGTTGCCCTCCACATCGGCGTGCACACCGATGGGCACCTGGCAGCTGGCAAGCTCCCCTTCTGTTGCAAGGATCCCG
>USBV01000044.1 GCA_900553055.1 uncultured Phascolarctobacterium sp. | reverse complement strand
GGCGGCGGACAACCTGCGCTTTATGGCCGATGCGGGCGATATTATCCTGCTCAAGGGCTCCAACTCCATGCAGGTTGGCAAAATGCTAGAAATGTTTAAATAATTTTTTGTGAGGGGAACAGAATGTTAAAGCTTGCTCTAATTCCGGTCACTGCATTTATTGTGTGTGCCCTTATCGGCCCTGTGCTGATACCTTATCTACATAAATTAAAATTTGGCCAGTCCATCCGCGAATGCGGACCGGCCAGCCATATGAAGAAAAGCGGCACACCCACGATGGGCGGCCTGATGATGCTGGCTGCTTTAGTTTTGGCCTTGTGCTGGGGCAAGTTTACGCCCCATGTGCTGATGGCCTTAGTGCTGACCTTAGGCCACGCGGTGATTGGCTTTATTGATGACTACATTAAGGTCGTAATGAAGCGTAACCTGGGCCTCACTGCGAAGCAAAAATTTTTGCTGCAGTTTATTTTGGCCGGTGCCTATGTTTATTTTGCCGAAACGCATTTGCAAAATACCAATCTTTGGGTGCCGCTAGTGAATATTACCTTTGATTTTGGCTGGGCATATTATGCTTTGGCATTCATTCTTTTAGTGGGAACAACCAACGCGGTGAATCTGACCGATGGTTTGGATGGCTTGGTTTCCTTTGTGAGCGTGCCTGTGACGCTGGCCTACGCTTTTATTGCTTATATGCAGGGCATGCTGGATGTGAGCGGCTTTGCTTTGGGCCTCACCGGTGCGTGCCTGGGCTTTTTGCTCTTTAATCGTCATCCGGCGCAGGTTTTTATGGGCGACACCGGCAGCTTAGCCCTGGGTGGCGGCGTGGCTGCACTGGCTCTTTTAACTAATACCGAGCTGCTTTTGGTCATCATCGGCGGCGTTTATGTAGCCGAGGCCACGAGCGTAATTATTCAAGTAGCATATTTTCGCTTAACCGGCGGCAAACGCTTCTTCCGCATGGCGCCCCTGCACCATCACTTTGAGCTGGGCGGCTGGAAAGAGGTTAAGGTCGTAGAGATTTTTACAATTGTAAGCTTTCTGCTTTCTGCAGTGGGCTTAGGACTGTGGTTAGCTGCAGTTTTATAGGAGGCATACTGGATAAATGGATGCGCTTAGGAATTTTCATAAACCTGTAATCATGTATGGCGCGGGCATTAGTGGCCGCGGTGCAGCCGAGGTTATGGCTCACCTTGATATGCAGGTGTATTTGTATAATGACGAGCCCTGCACTATCGACGACAAGCTGGCGCAAACGCTGCAGGCAGTGGGCGGTGGCCTGGTTATAGGCCACGAGCGTTATGCCGAGCTTTTGGGGCAGGTGGGCCTTGTAGTGCTGTCCCCGGGCGTCCCCTGCGATAGCCCCAATGTGCTCTTGGCAGAGCTGGTGCGCGGCATCGAGGTTATTAGCGAGGTGGAATTTGCCTATCGCATTTATCAGGGCAATTTGATTGGCATCACCGGCACCAACGGCAAAACCACTACCACCACGATTGTGGGCGAAATGCTTAAGCGCCTGCGCGTGCCCAGCGCCGTAGGCGGCAATATTGGCTTAGCCTTATCCAAGGAGGTAGAAAAGCTGCCGCCCACAGCTTGGCTGGCTGCGGAGCTCAGCAGCTTTCAATTGGAGAAGGTCAAGGCTTTTTGTCCCGATATTGCGGTGGTGCTAAATCTAACCCCGGACCATTTGGAAAGACATCATAGCATGGAGGCCTATGGCGACGCCAAAAAGAATATTTTTCGCAAGCAGCGCGCCGGGCAATACACTGTGCTGAACTATGATGACCCCATCGTGCGGGAGTGGGCAGCCGAAAGCCAAGGCCAAATTTGTTATTTTAGTAGAAAAACTGTTTTGCCCCAAGGAATTTTTATGCAAAACGGTAATTTTGTGATAAAATGGAATAATACAACAAAGGTTGTTTGTAATATAGACGAGCTGCACCTATTTGGCGGGCACAACGAGGAAAATGTGCTGGCAGCCATTGCCTGTGGCTTCTTCGCTGGCGTTGCTATTGAGGATATGGCGGATGTGCTGCGCAATTTTCACAGCATTGAGCATCGCATCGAATACGTGAAAACGATTAAGGGCGTGCCCTATTATAACGATTCGAAGGCAACCAATACCGATTCTGCCATCAAGGCCTTGGAGGCCTTCCCTAAGGGGCGCATCATTCTTTTAGCCGGAGGGCACGACAAGGGCACGGACTTGGCGCCGATGATGGCCTTGGCTAAGGAAAAATGCGATGCCTTGATTCTGTTGGGCGAGGCCAAGGAGCGTTTTTACGAGGCAGCACAGGCTGCCGGGGTAGCCAATATCCATGTGGTGAATAGCTTTGAGGAGGCAGTAAACACTGCTTATAGCATTGCTAAGGAGCCCCAGGTGGTGCTGCTTTCGCCGGCCTGCTCGTCTTATGATATGTTTAAAAACTACCCTGAGCGCGGACGTTACTTTAAAGAATTAGTAAACGCTTTGCCGCTGTAAGGGAGGAGGAAGCAAAGTGAAGGTCATTCTTTCCGGTGGTGGCACCGGAGGCCATATTTATCCTGCTTTGACCATTGCGGACCAAATCAAAAAGCTGCGTCCTGAGGCGGAAATTAGCTTTGTTGGTACCAAGCAAGGGTTAGAAAAGGACATTATTCCCCGCTATGGCTATCCCTTGAAGTTCATTGAGGTGGCGGGCTTTAAGCGCAGCCTGAGCCTTGATACGCTGCGCAGCGTTGGCAAGCTTTTTGAAGGCTTATACGATGCTTGGCAGATTATCAAAAGGGAGCGCCCAAATTTAGTTATCGGCACCGGTGGCTATGTGTGCGGCCCCATTGTTTTTATGGCTGCACTGCATGGCATTCCCTGCTGCATTCAGGAGCAAAACGCCATGCCCGGCGTCACCAATAAGATTTTGTCACGCTATGTGCGCAAGGTCTTTTTGGGCTACAAGGAGGCCGGGAAATATTTCCCCGGCAAGGCGGAGCTGGTGTACACAGGCAACCCCATCCGCACCGAAATCCTGGAGCATGAGCGCTTGGCTGCGCTGAAGGAGCTGGGCCTGGATCCCGAGAAAAAAACGGTGCTGGTGTCCGGTGGCAGCCGTGGCGCGCGCAGCATCAATACTGCCATGCTGGAGGCGGAGCTAGCGCTTTCTGATAGGCAGGAGGTGCAGGTGCTGCACGCTACCGGCGATGTGAATTACGAAAAATATATGGCAGAGATTACCAAACGTGGCGGTGTGGGCAAGAATATTATTATCAAGCCCTATCTGCACAATATGCCCGTGGCCCTCGCGGCTGCGGATTTAGCAGTGTTCCGGGCCGGTGCTATCGGTCTGGCAGAGCTGATGGCCAAGGGCGTTCCATCAGTTTTAATTCCCTATCCCTATGCAACGGCAAACCATCAGGAGTTTAATGCCCGCGCAGTGGAGGCTAAGGGTGCTGCAAGAGTTATTTTGGACAAGGAGCTCAACGGCGAGCGGATTTTGGAGGCCATTGAGCACCTGCTTTTACACGCAAAGGAATTGGAGAAGATGCAGGCGGCCGCCAAGAGCTTGGGTAAGCCGCAGGCAGCAGAGACAATTGCCAAAGAGGCTTTGGCTTTGATCAAGGATTAGGGAGGTTATTCTGTGGCTGAGAACAAGTTAGCTAATCTGCACAATGTACACTTTATTGGCATTGGTGGCGCCGGCATGAGCGCTTTAGCATATGTGCTGATTAAACGTGGTTATGATGTAAGTGGCTCCGATTTGAACGCTGGTCACATGTCCGCGCATTTGGCGGAGGAGGGTGCCATGGTTTATATGGGCCATGATGCTTGTCAGGTGGATGATGCCGATGCGGTGGTTGTTTCAACTGCGATTCATCCCAATAATCCGGAGCTGGTGGCAGCAAAGGCAAAGGGACTGCCCGTGCTGCACCGCAGTGATGTATTGGCTGCGTTATTGAATAATGATTTGGGCGTGGCAGTGGCTGGCGCGCATGGCAAAACCACTACCAGCGCTATGATTTCCTGCATTGCCGCCGAAAGCGGTATTGACCCCACCATTGTTATTGGCGGCGAGGTAACAAGCCTTGGCGGCAACGCACGCAATGGCAACGGTCCCTATGTAGTGGCCGAGGCCGATGAAAGCGATGGCTCCTTCCTCAAATTCTATCCGCATTTAGCAGTGGTTACTAATATTGAAGATGACCATCTGGACCACTATGGTACAGAAGAAAATATATATCAAGCCTTTAAGCAATTCCTTGGCAATATCAAGGAAGGCGGCAAGGCTATTTTGTGCGCCGATAACGCAAAGGTGCGCCGTTTGGCTAGCGAAACCGATAAAGCGGTGCTGACCTACGGCGTGGAGGGTGAGGCTGCCGATTACACTGCCAAGAATATTACCTATGGCGTGGACGGCACCACCTATGAGCTGTATTTGCATGAGGAATTTGTGACCAAGGTACATTTAATCGTGCCCGGTCGTCATAATGTGCTCAATTCCATGGGTGCCTTTGCGGCAGCGCGGGAAATGGGCATTGCTACTGATAAAATTTTGGCTTCCTTGGCTAAATTTGGCGGCGCCAAGCGTCGCTTCGAAACCAAGGGCAAGGTGGCTGGCGTGTGGATTGTGGATGACTATGCGCACCATCCCACGGAAATTGGCGTAACACTAAAGGCTGCCCTCCAAACTAAGCCGGAGCGTCTGCTGTGCGTCTTCCAGCCCCATCGTTATACTCGCACCCAGCTCCTGTTTGGCGAGTTCTGCCAAAGCTTTGTGGGCTGCGACGAGCTGATTATTGTGGATGTATATGCCGCTGGTGAGGATCCAATTGCGGGCGTAAACAGCAAAAAGCTGGCAGATGGCATTCACGCTGCTACCGGCCAAAAGGTGCAGTATATTCCGCGCCTGTCCAAGGCTGAGGAATACTTGCAGGCTCAGGCTCAGGCCGGCGATTTGATTATGACCATTGGCGCCGGTGATGTGTTTAAAATTGGCGAAGAATTAGTAAGAGAATTGGAGCGTAATGCAAAATGATTACAAAGAATGATGTTGTTGCCGTTGTTTTGGGTGGACCTTCCTCCGAAGCAGAAATTTCCCGTGTTACCGGTGGCGCTATTGCTGCTGCCTTAAGGGAAAAGGGCTATAATGCTAAAGAAGTGGAGCTTGTCCCAGACCGTTTGATTACTACCCTGCATGCGATGAACGCTAAGGTTGTGTTCAATGCCGTGCACGGTAAATATGGCGAGGATGGCCGTTTGCAAAGTATTTTGGAGGCAGCAGGCATTCCCTATACCGGCTGCGGCGTGCTGGCTAGCGCTGTAAGCATGGATAAATCCGCGACCAAGCGTTATCTGCAGTCCGCAGGCGTTTCTACTCCCCGTTGCTTGATTATCAATAAGCGCGAGGCGGGGGATTTGGCCGCACTCAAGGCGCACATCCTGGAGGCCTTTGGCTTGCCCGTGGTTATTAAGGCTGCTACCCAGGGCTCCAGCATTGGCGTTGTTATTCCCAAGGAAGCAGAAGCAATCGAACCCGCTTTAAAGGAAGCCTTCTCGTATTCTGATAACGTTTTGGTAGAAGAGTGCATCAAGGGCAAGGAGCTGACCGTAGCTATTATGGAAGAAAAGGGCGAGCTAAAGCCGCTGCCCGTAATTTGGATTGCTCCGCACAGTGGTGCTTATGATTTCCATTCTAAATATACTAAGGGTGCTACCGATTATCACTGCCCCGCTCCGTTGGGTGACGAGGTTACGGCACATGTGCAGGGCCTTGCTCTTGCTGCGTATAAGGTGTTGGGCTTGAGCGGCGTGGCACGCATTGATGTGATGCTGGACGAGCACAATCAAGGCTATGTTTTGGAGGCCAACACTGTGCCCGGCATGACTGCTACGAGCCTTGTACCGAAGGCTGCCGCTGCTGTGGGTATTGCTTTCCCGGATTTGTGTGAGAGAATTCTGCTTAGCGCAAAATAAAAATAGAGATATAATAATATTTATGTCGTTTCGTTCAAAAGAAATTTTAAACGCTTATTTCGTGGGGAACAATCACGAAGCTGCGGTGTCCAATCTGTTCGCAGAGGAATTTAGGTTTTAGAAACCTTGCTTCTATTGTTCCAACCACTCATAAGCTAAAATTTCTATTCACTCCACGATATAAACATTATTATAGTGTTAGTTTCTAATGATTAGTAAGGAGGCGGTGGAATGGCAACGATGCAGGAAAGACTGCGCCAGCATAAACGGCGTAGACGTTTGCGCATTATGGGCCGCCTTGTAGCTATCGTGCTGGTTGGTTACGCTCTGCACTATGGCTGGGTGTACATTCACCAGCCGGGACTAGCCATCGGCAGCATCACCATCCATGGCTCCAATCTGCTCAGCGAAAAAGAAGCCATCGAGCTTGGTGGCAGCACCCCTCCCTTCAACTTCTTCAACGTGAGCCAACGGCGGCTTAAGGAAGCCTTAAAGCACGACATTCGCTTTCAAAACGCACGTGTTGATTATCACTGGCCTACCAGCTACGAGGTTTATGTAGAAGAGCGGGAGCCGGCGCTATATGTAGCCAACTCCTACCGCAGCTATTTACAGCTGGACTACAACGGCCTCGTCATGAACGTCACCACGGGCATTCCCGATGCCAAGGCCCCCGTTTTAGTGGGCGCCAAGTGTGGCAACGTTTTTTTAGGCGATAAGGTGGATAACCAAAACGTCATCTATATCCTGCAGTTTTTGCAGCTGCTAAGCGGCGAGGCGAGGGATAGAATCGCCGAAATCGGCATCGATAACCGTCAGGAGGCCAAGCTGCGCATGCGGGGCAGCTTCCCCATCCTGCTGGGGCCGGTGCAAAAGCTGCCCGAAAAGGGCGCGGTTTTTATGACCGTCTTTAACGAAATAAAAAATAAAAATATTCAAGCTGAATATATTGATTTAACCTTTGCTAAACCATACATTAAGCTTATTCCCAAAGAGGATAAAAAATGAGGGTGGAAGAATGAAAGAAATTTTAACTATGGATTTTAAGGGCAAGGTTTTGATTGCCGTAGTATTCATGGTGTTAGGCTTTATGCTTTCCGTACAGTATAAGGTCACGGTGCAGCAAAGGTCCATCCGTATGGATAGAGTCGAGGATTTGTCCGAGCGTTTAAAGGCTATGGAAAGCGAAAACAAGATCCTGCTGCAGGAAATCAACGAGCTGCGCAAAAAGGGCGCCGATAAGGTTGCCGACCATGGCTTAGAGCGCGAGCGTTTGCTTGCAGGCACCACGGAGGTGGAGGGCGTAGGCATCGAAATAGTGCTGGATGATAGCACTATCTCTAAAAAAGCCAACGAAAACCCAAATTTGTACATCATTCATGACGAGGACCTGCTGCGCGTGCTCAACGAGCTGCGTGCTGCCGGTGCCGAAGCCATTTCGCTGAACGACCAACGCATTGTGGCCATGAGCGAGGTGCGCTGCGCCGGACCCACGGTTTCCGTCAATAACGTGCGCAGTGCGCCGCCCTATGTGATTAAGGCGATTGGCGCACCCAAAACCTTAATCAGCGCTTTGCGCCTGCGTGGTGGTGTGGTAGAAACCTTTGAATTTTGGGGCATTCAGGTTAAAATTAAGGCTGCCGAAAAGGTGCGCATCCCTGCGCTCAAGGCACCGCGTAATTTTGAATATGCCAAGATTGTAAAGGGGGAACAGCAATGATACTTGCAGCTATTATCGGCCTTGCAATCGGCATCATCGCCGGTATTTATTGTCCCTACAGCATTCCGCCCGAATATGCACGCCTCATGGCTGTGGCCGTGATGGCGGGCCTGGACGCTGTTTTGGGTGGCATTCGCGCCTCCTTGGCTAGCCAATACGATACGACGGTGTTCATTTCCGGCTTTTTTATTAACGGCATTTTGGCTGCCTTCCTCTGCTATGCGGGCAATATGATCGGCATAGATTTATACATGGTGGCCATCTTTATTTTTGGCATGCGTATCTTCCAAAATATTGGTGTCATTCGTAGGCTGTACATGGGAAAATAATTTTCTAAGTCTAGCAGGAAAAATGGCTATTCATGTGGAAGAATACTAAATCTAGATATCTATCGATGATTATACCCAATATTTAAGGGGGACGTAAAATATGTTTGATGATGTGGAAACTACTTTTGACAACCTTGCCAATATTAAGGTTATTGGTGTAGGTGGCGGCGGTAACAACGCTGTCAACAGAATGATTGCTGCCGGAGTTCGTGGCGTGGAATTTATTGCTGTGAACTGCGACGCTCAAGCCTTGCTGTTGTCCAAGGCTGAAAACAAAATCCAAATCGGCGAAAAGCTGACCAAGGGCTTGGGCGCTGGCGCCAACCCGGAAATCGGCGAAAAGGCCTGCGAGGAATCTCGCGACCAAATCGTGGAAGCATTAAAGGGTGCGGATATGGTATTTGTAACCGCTGGTATGGGCGGTGGCACCGGCACCGGTGCTGCTCATGTAGTGGCAGAATGCGCTAAAGAGGTTGGCGCACTCACTGTGGGCGTTGTAACCAAACCCTTTATGTTTGAAGGTCGTCGCCGTATGAACCAAGCTGAAAACGGCATTGTGAAGCTAAAGGAAAAGGTTGATACCCTGATTACTATTCCTAACGACCGCTTGCTGCAGGTTATCGACCGTCGCACTTCCATGCTCGATGCCTTCCGCATTGCCGACGACGTGCTGCGTCAAGGCGTACAGGGTATTTCCGATTTGATTGGTGTACCGGGCCTGATTAATGCGGACTTTGCCGATGTTAAGACCATTATGACCAACGCAGGCAGCGCCCTCATGGGCATTGGTACTGCTAAGGGCGAGGGCGGCGCTAAGGCTGCTGCCGAAGCCGCTATTAAGAGTCCTTTGCTGGAGGCTTCTGTGGACGGCGCTATGGGCGTGCTGTTCAACATCACCGGCGGCAGAGAGCTGTCCCTGTTCGATGTAACCGAAGCATCTCAAATTATTACCGAGGCCGTGGACCCCAACGCCAATATTATTTTTGGTGCCGTTATTGACGAGGCCCTGGAGGACGAAATTCGCGTAACTGTTATTGCTACCGGCTTTGAAAAAAAGAATCCTACCCTGAAGAATGCAACAACCATTAAGAGCCCTGAGGCTGAGCATAAGCCTACTTCCAGCGTGATTAATGGCTTTAACGGCGGCAACGAGATTCCGCCCTGGCTGCGCAGATAATTTTTAGGAGGAAAACAGCATGAAGTGTCCATTTTGCTCATACCGAGACAGTCGGGTTATAGATAGTCGTGCCGTGGAGGATGGCACCTCCATCCGTAGACGGCGGGAGTGCCCTGATTGTGGGCGCCGTTTTACGACCTACGAAAAATACGAGGAAACTCCCTTGGTTGTTAGCAAAAAGGATGGACGTCGTGAGCTGTTTGACGCCAAAAAGCTGCTTGGCGGCCTCTTAAAGGCTTTTGAAAAGCGCCCTGTGCCCTACGAAAAGGTGCAGGAAATTGCCGATAGTGTGGAGCGCGAGCTGCGCATGAATGGCGAGAGCGAGGTAGAAAGCGCTCGCATCGGCGAGCTGGTGATGCAGCATTTGGAGGAAACCGACCAAATTGCTTATGTGCGTTTTGCTTCCGTATATCGTCAATTTGCCGATGTCAAGAACTTTATGCAGGAGCTGGAGCGCATTATGCACAAGGGCCAGCAGGATAAATAAACAAAAAAGTAAGGAGATAGGCGTAAAACCTATCTCCTTTTTTATGCTATGAAATTGCGAACATACATTTCGAGTAACGTTTCGTTACACGAGCGCATTAGCTCTAGCCATAAGGCTATTTCTTCAGCTCTACCTCCACCTCAAACAGGCGATCCCAGGGGAAGCTAAGCTTAAACTGCGTGTCCTTTGTAAGCGCATATTGCTTCGCCATGCGCTGGCATTGCTTGGTGACAAAGTCCAGCACCGGCTTTTGCGCCTGCAAAAGCTCGTACTTCATGTCCTCGCGGTCGTGCTTTTCCAGCTCGTCGCTAATCCTGCGGCGCGCGTTACTTTGGTAATACCAATCGTCAATCAGGCGTTGGCGCAGCAAGCGCAGGCGTGCTGCGTCCTGCATATAGGGCGCTAACAGGCCCTGGGCAATGGCGTAACCGACGGCGTTGTCGGCGGTGTTCCAGCCATTGTAGGCTGCCAGCTGGCCCAAATCAGTGCTGCGTGCCAAAAGCTGCATAAAGCCATTGTCACCGCCATTGGAATAGCTGATATCGGCCAGAGAAACGGGAGTGCTGCCCTCGTGGAGCAGCTGCTTAAGCTGAGCCACATACCTTTTGTTGGCAGCGGAGGCAAAATATTGGTTTTCGTCGGCAGTGGAATCCTTCACCAAGCCG
>USBV01000043.1 GCA_900553055.1 uncultured Phascolarctobacterium sp. | reverse complement strand
CTCGTTGCGGGACTTAACCCAACATCTCACGACACGAGCTGACGACAGCCATGCACCACCTGTTTTCGTGCTTCCGAAGAAGAAGCTCTATCTCTAGAGCGGTCACTCAATGTCAAGCCTTGGTAAGGTTCTTCGCGTTGCGTCGAATTAAACCACATACTCCACCGCTTGTGCGGGCCCCCGTCAATTCCTTTGAGTTTCATCCTTGCGGACGTACTCCCCAGGCGGGGTACTTATTGCGTTAACTCCGGCACAGAAGGGGTCGATACCTCCTACACCTAGTACCCATCGTTTACGGCCAGGACTACCGGGGTATCTAATCCCGTTCGCTACCCTGGCTTTCGCATCTCAGCGTCAGACACAGTCCAGAAAGGCGCCTTCGCCACTGGTGTTCCTCCCAATATCTACGCATTTCACCGCTACACTGGGAATTCCCCTTTCCTCTCCTGCACTCAAGTCTTCCAGTATCCAGAGCCATACGGGGTTGAGCCCCGCATTTTCACTCCGGACTTAAAAAACCGCCTACATGCTCTTTACGCCCAATAATTCCGGACAACGCTCGCCACCTACGTATTACCGCGGCTGCTGGCACGTAGTTAGCCGTGGCTTATTCGTTTACTACCGTCATTACAAACCATTATTCACAGTCTGCACATTCGTCATAAACAAAAGAGCTTTACGGAACGAATTCCTTCATCACTCACGCGGCATTGCTCCGTCAGGCTTTCGCCCATTGCGGAAGATTCCCCACTGCTGCCTCCCGTAGGAGTCTGGGCCGTGTCTCAGTCCCAATGTGGCCGTTCATCCTCTCAGACCGGCTACTGATCGTCGCCTTGGTAGGCCGTTACCCCACCAACTAGCTAATCAGACGCAGGCCCATCCTTTAGCGATAGCTTATAAATAGAGGCCATCTTTCACAGTAATCCCATGCGGAAAAACTGTCACATTCGGTATTAGCACCCCTTTCGGGATGTTGTCCCCAACTAAAGGGCAGGTTGCCTACGCGTTACTCACCCGTTCGCCACTAAGATTACCGAAATAATCTCCGTTCGACTTGCATGTGTTAGGCATGCCGCCAGCGTTCGTCCTGAGCCAGGATCAAACTCTCCAATAAAGTTTATTGAAGAACCGATTTGGCTCTTATTATTAAAAGAAATTAATTTGACTTGGTCTCGCGTTCAAGGAACGCTCGACCCGCACATTCGCTTTTTAATAGGTTCAATGTTCAGTTTTGAAAGAACAAACTTCAAGTGTCTAGCGACCTTGGCTTATGTTTTGTTGCCGTATCGCGTCGACTTGTATATAATACCACGCACCCCAGATTATGTCAACACCTTTTTCGTAACTTTTTTAACAAATTTTGTGTAAACACTTGGCTCCGTTGCAATCTAAAGCACTTTGTATACAGGCTTTGCGAGGTTTAAAACTTTTCAAAAAAACTTGTAAAAAAGCACGCAAAACCAAGCTAAAGCATGAAAAAGCGCCGCGAATCTCGCGGCGCCTTGCTAAAATTAAGACAAAACCCAACGACAGAATATCCTTAAAGTACTTTTGAGTTACTATTCTACCAATCGTGGTTTGGTAGTAACCGTCTCCGTACCTTCTCTTTCAGCAAAGGAGCACATTCTCATTGTACTTCCACCATCACTACCTCCGCCCTTACCAAATTCAGTTGGCCAACGCCCATAGTCACCATACAAGCTACCCTTAAGATTAATTTCCCTGTTATGCTGCTCTCGATAAACATGCTCTCTGCAGTCTATTGCTTGCCAAAGCTTTTGTAAAAGCTCGACCTCATTTATAGCATCAGGGTTTTCTTTTAAATATTCTGCATCATGGAGGTCAAAATTATCCATATGATATATCTGCTTTGCATCACCATCATACCATTCATCTACTGTTTTAATACCATTTTCCCACCAATTATTCTGCAAATCAGTTGTACTATTATCAGTTTTATAGCTAGTCAAATCATCGTAATAGTGAGTTCCCATATGAGTATTATTGGTATGAACACTGGGACCAATTTCGTAGCCATAACCAAATAAAACCACATTAGCCGCAATTACAACGTCTTTTCCGAAGCTTGGATGAGCTCTACCACCGCCACCGCACTGGTCATCGTATGAAAAGGAAACAAACTTCTCACTAAAAATCGGCCCATTAAAGGTATTATGGTTACCATCGTCTTTTTGCGAATACGGAGCACGTATTTCTAAATTCGCCTGACTATAAATAGCTCCAAACTCACATCCACTGCTGCCCGGAGTAATAATAAAGCTTCCTGTCAAATCTTTCGCCGTTAAATTTCTGGTTTTCTGTTCCGTAGTAGGTTCAGTTTTTAACTCCACTATAAGTAACCTTGCCTTTTTCAGCTGATCAGTTTTTGGATATGCTCCCAGCCAAACTGCTCCTTCTCGACTCAACTCTAAATCCTGCCCTTTCCAATCACCTTGCATTTCCACGTACAAAACATCTATTTCCTCACAGCCCACTTCAATATTACTATATTGGTGGTTAGTATCCATAGACGATTTATTTTTCCAACCAGTGTCTTCTTTGCCATTATCCTTATTAACTCTTTCAAATAGGAGATCTTTAACCACAATCCCCTTTGCATCCAGATCATCTTTAACGGCCTGATTGCATATATATCTACTATTTCCCACTTTATTCATAGCATTTTGCTTAAGAGTTTCATTAGCAATCATACCCCGTAGCTCAGCAGAATATTTTGCAATCTCTTCTTCCGCCTTCTGTTGAGCTGTACAGTTCCATCCAGGAACTACATAATTGGAAGGTGTTAATGCAGCAAATCCAGTAAGAACGTTATCTCCATCCTTTTTCCGTACATATTCACCACGTATCACTCTATCATCACTTGGATTTCTTCTATCATTGCTTGTGCCAAATTGCAAAGGTAAGCCAGTATGTAACATATCCGCAAAAATATAACCATTTATTGAAAACATATTCTTACCATCAGCAGGATTCTTAGTTTTGTACGATACTCTCAGCATATTGCCCGCATAAATACTACCATCCAACCATTTATCAGGTCCATCTTCTGGGCTGGCACCGCTCAAATTTTCATTATCCCCTAGCTTTTACAAGCTATCCCAGCCATCGCTGGTTACACTCACCATTTCATTTGAGGTAACCTGCAAGCCATTAGCCTTAACATATTCCTCCACTGCGCTGCGAGCACCGTCCCCTTCTTCGCCAAGATGGGCAGCACCAGCCAAAGCAGCAGCATCGGCAATATCCTGCACCTTACCCTTATTTACATAAACTAGGCTTGCATCAATACCTAACCCCATAAACCCAAACAGCATAGGCAGCAATAAAGCAAAAAAACCATAATTGCCCCTCGCTTAGAGCAACATGGTTTCTTCAAACTGCTATTTAACATCAGCAACACCTGATTTCGT
This sequence comes from uncultured Phascolarctobacterium sp., assembly GCA_900553055.1. Taxonomy (GTDB): domain Bacteria; phylum Bacillota; class Negativicutes; order Acidaminococcales; family Acidaminococcaceae; genus Phascolarctobacterium_A. The sequence continues at coordinate 6,923 of USBV01000043.1, read as the reverse complement.
CAACAAAACACAATAAAGGCATATCTTTAAGTAAAATATTCTTTATAAAAATGATATCACAAAACAATCGCATTTACAATCTTTTTCTGCCACAGCAAAACAAAACTATTACTGGCTCTTGAGCATATGGCTTGATAATGTTATAATAATAGTTACGATTATTTACACAAGAAAGGTTGAATTAGATGCTGATACATAAAATGCGTTTGGATAATGATATGGCTGTGCTGGATGTAAACAGCGGCGCTGTGCATTTGGTTGACGAGGTTATTTACGACTTGCTCGATTACTACAACGGCAGCAATGATGAAGATGCTATTGCTGCTTTAAAGCATAAATATAGCGAAGAGGATTTGCGCGATGCCTTAGAGGAAATGCATGGTTTGCAGGACGAGGGCCTGCTTTTTAGCCCCGCTTTTGATGTTCCTCCCACCTTTGCCGAAAAGCCCATTGTCAAATCACTCTGCCTTTTGGTAACCCACGACTGCAATCTGCGTTGCGGTTATTGCTTTGCCGATAGCGGCTCCTTCGGCGGCTGCCGTCAGCTGATGAGCAAGGAAACCGCCGAAAAGGCTGTAGAATTTGCTATCGAGGGAAGCAAAAAACGCCACAATTTGGAGCTGGACCTTTTTGGCGGCGAGCCCTTAATGAACTGGCCCGTAGTAGTGCACATTGTAAATTATGTGCGCCGTCGTGAGCAGGAAACCGGCAAAAACATCAAACTAACTCTCACCACTAACGGTACTCTTTTAAATGATGATAACATCAAATTTTTGAACGATAACCGTGTTATGGTAGTGCTGAGCTTGGATGGCAAAAAAGAGACTCATGATGCTATGCGTCCCTTCCCCAACAAAAGTGGCAGCTATGACGCAGCAGTGCGCGGCTTCAAAAAGCTCATCGACAGCCGCAAGGGCAAAAACTACTATCTGCGTGGCACCTACACCCACTTTAGCACGCACTTTTGCGAGGATGTGCTTGATATGACCAAGGTGGGCAAGGAAATCAGCGTAGAGCCCGTAGTTGGTATTGACGATCCCTGGGTGCTGACCGAAGACGATTTGCCCGTTATTTTCGAGGAATACGATAAGTTGGCACGTGCCTACCTTGCAAGACGCAGAGAAGGCAATCCCTTCGACTTCTTCCACTTCAATGTAGCTTTGGATAACGGTCCCTGCGTTGCTAAGCGTTTGGCAGGCTGTGGTGCCGGCCCCGAATACTTTGCTATCACCGCCGACGGCGACATCTATCCCTGCCATCAATTCGTTGGTCGCGAGCAATATAAACTAGGCACACTGGAAACCGGCGTAATCAAGCCCGAGCTGGTACAAAAATTCCGCCACACCCATGTTATGACTAAGCCCGAATGCAGCGAGTGCTGGGCACGCTTCTTCTGCAGCGGTGGCTGCCATGCCAATGCCGATTTAATCAACGGCGATATTTCTAAACCCTATGAATACGGCTGCAAGCTGCAAAGAAAGCGTTTGGAGAACGCTATTCTAGTACAAGCTGTGCTCTCCGCCGAGTCCCAACAGGGTGATGACCTGCGCCCCCATATCAACAACTTCACCTACGAAAAATAAAGTTATATTAATCAAGCTCTTCCAAATATTGGAAGAGCTTTTTTCATGCAAAAGAGCGACTAGTCTGCAACTAATCGCTCTTATTTATAATATTTAGTTTGTCATTAATATTTTACTCACCGTAAGCCTTGCGCTCGTATTCATTCACCGGCAAAGGCTTAGAATAATAATAACCCTGAATAGCGTCGCAGCCATTAATCTTTAAGAAGCTTAATTGGGACTCAGTTTCTACGCCCTCAGCAACGAGACGATTACCCAGCTCCTTACCCGAAGCCATGGTATGATTCAAAATCAGCTCGCCACTGCGATTGCCAATAAAATCAATCAAGCTTTTATCCAGCTTCACCACATCAAAATGCATCACAGTTAAGCCATTAAGCGACGAGCGTCCGGAACCGAAATCATCCATATGCAAATGGAAGCCCGCATCAAAGAAAGCATCCGCGATGGGCTTAATCTTAAGATTAGCCAAGGCCACACTTTCTGTTATTTCAATAGGTACATAAAGCGTGTCGATGCCACATTCTTTAATGATTTTTTTATAGCGTCCAACAATATCCTGGCCAAAGAGACTGCAGCGAGACACATTTACAGACACAGGCAATAACTTCCTACCCATATCTGCCCATGCCTTTTGCTGCTGGCAAACTGTACGGAACACGTATTCATCTAGCTTTTCAATAAGTCCATCAGACTCAAACACATCCAAGAACTCGCCCGGAGGAATCATTCCTTCAGATGTTTGCCAACGAACCAAGGCTTCGGCGCCAACAATTTTATCATTGTAGGGGTTATATTTGGGCTGATATCAAACCACAAACTCCTTCTTTTGAATAGCCTCACTAAAGCGCGCTTCATATGTTTGGGCACGTAGCTGATTTTGGCTGATGGTCCCACTGTATTTGGCAAAGGTGCGACGAAAATCACGCTTGATGCTGTTCAATACCAACAGCGCCCTCGCACACATATGTGCCACAGCTACATTGCGGTCCACGTTTTCATAGACGCCAAATTTTACTACCACATTGGGCACAGGTGCTTTTCCAAATAATGCTTAAACAAGCTTACAGCTTTTACCTTTTGCTCCAGAGGAGGATTCTTATAAATGCTCACCATTTGGTCGATGCCATAACGTCCTACAATACCATCAGGATAAGCCTCTACATAAAAATTAGCTAACCATTGTAAAAGCTCGTCACCCTTGGCCTCGCCGTACATGGTGTTAACCAATTCAAAATTTTTAATATCGGAGATAGATACATTAAAGGTATCCTCAGGATTGTTCTCCAAGAGCTTTTTCGCATGATAAGCAAAGGCACGCTGGGTATAAAGCCCGGTAATAGTATCCCGCTCATCCTGCCACATTTCGCACACCAGCTCCTGCTGCCTTTCCTGCTGCAAAATCTTCTTAAGCTGGCTCTTGTTAACAGAAGCGTCCTCATTGGCAAAGGCCAAAATCACACTAGCATAAGAATCGGCAGTGCCTATGCGAGTACACTTCATATAATAATAATGAACCTCTCCATCACGCAAAACTCTATAATGATAGAAAAAGCTTTCCGAATCCTCTAGCATATGGCGGATATTAGCTAAATCAGCAACCTGCCGCATTTCTTCCATGTCATCAGGATGCACATTTTGGGCAATATATGCTTCCAGGGCTGCTTCATAAACAGGGGTCTTTTTTATTTCTTCTATAACACCCAAAGCCTTGCCTGCAGAGCGGTATACCTTTACTTCCCTGGTAGCTATATTTACCTCATATAAATCATTAACATCACCGGACAGCGTATTGATGATACCCATGACGTGCATATTCTCTGCGTCGGCTGCCAAGCGCTGCGTAAGCTGCTCCTTTTCCCCTGCTAGCTTAAAGGTAAGCACATAGCCCGTCTTACCATTGTCCAATGGCACCTCTAGCAAGCTTTCAGCATGACTTTCGGGCAATAAAACATCCCTAGCAGCCCCATCATCTAAGGTTCCACCCATCACAGGGCAATTATTACAGGGCACACTGCGATTGATAAACGCCTCGAAACAGAGCGCACCCTTATGCAGCCCCGGATAAAGTGCAGCAGCAGCCTCACTGAAATTCACAATCTTGTAGTCAGAATCAATAATAACCGTTCCGGTCGACACCTGCGACATGATTAGTCTTCCCCCACTCTTTTAATAAAAAAGCAAATCTTTAGACTATAAACACATTATTCCCTTGTTCAGTATACAACAATACATTTTTATTATAGCAAAGAAGTCGTTTTAACGCTAGAGAATTTTTCAAGTATTATCAATTATTTTTTCGCTTTATGTATCTTTTACTATTATCGGTACAACAAATCGCATATGTTAATAAATATAGCAGTATATAGCATATAAAATATCTTATATTCAGATAACTGTAAGAGTGATGTTTTACAAACAAAGTAAAAAAATAACCGTGTCAGATTTCTCCAACACGGTTATCATGGTTATTTGAGCAATTCACGAACGATAGCATTGATGCGTTTGCCATCTGCACGGCCCTTTGTCTTGGCCATAACAGCCGGCATTACCTTGCCCATATCCTTGGGACTGGTAGCGCCCACAGCGGCAATTACCTCTGCTACGATGGCTTTCAGTTCGTCATCACCGAGAGCTTCCGGAAGATATTTCTTCAAGATAGTAATCTCTTCCTTAGCTTGGGCAACCAACTCATCGCGACCGGCCTTTTGGAATTCCTCCAAAGAGTCCTGACGCATTTTGACCTCTTTCATCAAGACAGCCAGAACCTCATCATCAGTGAGCTCCTTTTTGTCATTGATTTCAACATTCTTAATATTAGCACGCACCATACGAATGACATTGAGACGCAGCTTACCTGCTTCTCTGTCCTTCATGGCTTGCTTCATATCAGCAGTTAATTGGTCTTTTATAGACATACAGCCCGCCTCCAATTATCTGGTCTTACGTTTTCTGGCTGCTTCGGATTTTTTCTTACGGGCAACGCTAGGTTTTTCATAATGCTCGCGTTTTCTTACCTCAGAAAGAATGCCTGCCTTTTGGGTTGCTCTTTTAAATCTGCGCAGTGCGCTGTCTAAAGTTTCATTCTTGCCAACTTTAATTTCTGCCATCTGTTCTCCCTCCCTCCACACACTTAGGGAAGTGTATCTGCAAATTAAGTTTTTTGATGTTGCCACCTAAAAACACTTACTGACCTATTATACAGGAAAAGACAACATTTGTCAAGATTTTCAGCACGGAGGCCAGCCCAATACTTTGCCGCCAATAACGTGAATATGCAAATGCTTTACAGTTTGACCGCCGTCATCACCAGTATTGATGACTACGCGGAAGCCTTTTTCGGAAATGCCGGTTTTTTCGGCAATCAGCTTCACCTTGCTCAGCATATAGGCAACCAATTCAGGGGCCGCAGTGGTGATATTGGCAGTGTGCTCCTTAGGGAGCAACAGCACGTGCACGGGAGCAGCGGGGGCCACATCGTTAATCGCGATCATCTTGTCGTCTTCATATACCTTGGTAGAGGGAATTTCACCCTTGATAATTCTGCAAAAAATGCAATCCTCAGCCATTTTCTTGTCCCTCCTCTCGTCTTATTCTATCTAAGTTGTATTCTAGAAAAAACATAGAATTCCTGCTAACTACATCAAAATTTGTATAACTAACGCTAGCGACAAGTGTGTACCTATGACGTGCTTATACGGAACGTATTTCGGCCACGACAGAATTACGATGTTGACACGAAAAACGCTAGCAACGGACAGACTCCTTCGCCCGCGAACCGCCTCGCCATGCTACAACAGGTTTTTCACTTGACGGATTAGGCGGTCTATGTGGGCGTGCGAATCTAGAAAACGGAATCCGTGCACGTCATAGGTACCACTTGGAGCGTTCACTATACTATTTCACCAGTAAGCCAGTCTTCGACTATACCTGTAAGCCTGACTTTAGCAATTGTATTAGATAGCTCGCTCGTGCCCGGCACTACCACGCGCAAATACGGCCCACACAAGCCCTCCATATGCGCCGCATCCACTGGCTGCTCGAACAAAACCTCTTCTACCTTGCCCACCATGGACTCCAGCATCGCATGATGCAATTTTTCGTCCACCGCTGCCAAACGCGCCGCACGCTCGCTCTTCACCGCCTCATCCACCTGATTGGGCATCTTTTCTGCCGGAGTGCCTTTGCGCTTAGAATAAGGGAAAATATGCATTTTCGCAAAGCCACACTTTTCCGCAAATTGCAGAGTTGTTTGAAAATCCTCCTCGGTTTCTCCGGGGAAGCCCACGATAACGTCCGTAGTAATGCCCACATCCGGCACCTGCGCACGGATCTCATGCAACAGCTCCGTAAAGCGTGCAGTATCGTAGGGGCGATGCATAGCCTGCAAAATCTTGTCACAGCCGCTCTGCAAGGGCAAATGCAAATGCTTGCACAAGCGTGGCTCTGTAGCCATGAGCTCCAACAAACGAGGCTCCACCTCCACGGACTCCAGGCTGCCCAAGCGCAGGCGGCACATACCCTCCACGCTCAAGGCCGCTTTAACTGCATCATAGAGGGTAACGTGCAAGCCTTCCTTGGCTAATTCCTTGCCATAGCAGCCCAAATGAATGCCAATGAGCACAACCTCCTTGTAGCCTGCAGCTACCAATTTAGCAACCTCTGCGCGAATGCTTTCTAAGCTGCGACTGCGCAGCGGACCACGGGCGTAGGGAATAATGCAATAGGTGCAATATTGGTTGCAGCCCTCCTGAATTTTGAGGAATGCACGTGTTTTATCGGTCTCCGTGCCCACGCCCAGCTCCTCGAATTTGGTATCCACAGTCATCTTCTGCACATTGTCCAAGATTTCCGTCTGTTTATTCTCCAAGGCCTGCTCCACCAGCTCCACGATGCGAGCACGCTCTTGGTTGCCGATAATGACGTCCACCCCGGCAATAGCGCGTACTTCCTCTGGTGCAGTTTGCGGATAGCAGCCCGTAACTACAATGAGGGACAGCGGGTTGTGGCGCACCGCCCGATTAATAATCTGACGAGATTTGCGTTGGCCCGTATTAGTCACCACGCAGGTATTGATTAAATACACATCCGCTTGGCTACCAAAATCCACCACTTCATAGCCAGCCTTGCGGAAAATCCCCTCCATGCTGGCCGTGTCGGCCTGATTAACCTTGCAGCCCAAGGTATAAAAACAAACTCGCATAAAGATCCTCTCAGATGAACGGCCTCGCCCTCTCCGTCAGCGCTTACGCGCTGCCACCTCTCCCAAAGGGCGAGGCCTTGGCAGTACGGTAAACTTTCCGGTTTTGCCAAAGGCTCTCCCTTTGGGAGAGCTGCTGA
>USBV01000042.1 GCA_900553055.1 uncultured Phascolarctobacterium sp. | reverse complement strand
ATTGTACCCCACGAAATGAGCGTAAAAATTCGACGTGAGGGAAGATTACTAATTGCGAATTTCCTTATCTGTATCAGCTCGCAAAACCGCAATTTAGTATTACATTTTTCGAAAGGGAAGTCTATGCGTAACAATATAATCGATAATATTCGTGGACTGTGTATGCTTGGTGTCATTGGCATTCACATTGGCGGCTCGCTGGGGCTCGCCCCAAACAATTTCACATTATACTGCTTCTTAGAGGTGCTTAGCCGCTACAGCGTCCCTGCCTTCTTCTTTATCTCCGGCTACGGTCTCGTATGCAATGACAAAAACTTGCTCACCGGCAGTAGCTTGAACTACCTTGAATTTCTTAAAAAGCGCCTGCGAGGCGCAGGACTGCCCTACCTCAGCTGGTCCCTCTTCTACCTCGCCTACTTCACCATGGTGCTTCCCAAGGGCATGATTAGCTGGCACCCACTGCACATCGCCTTCGTGCTCTTCTTTGGTCTTGCCTGTTACCATCTCTACTTTATGGTTATCCTGCTCTGGTTCTACGCCAGCTATCCCCTGTGGCGCAGCATGCTGCGGTGGATTAATAAGCATAGCATCGCTTTAGGCTCAGCTCTCCTCTTCATCTTCCAGCTGGCCTTCAATTGGTGGACCACCCACCCCGGCCTAGACACAAGCACATGGAATCTTTTAGCCAAGAACTTTTTCAACTACCGCCTTAACTACCTGCCCCTGCACTACCTCTTCATCTTTATGAGCGGTGGCTTGGCAGCCCTCCATTGGCAAAAATTCATGGACTTTCTGCGCACACATAGCGTGAGCGTCATCCTCTTTTACATAGCCTCCATCGCCTACACCGCAGGCAGTTCCTACTATTCTTTCACCTACGAAAAATACACCCTTTTAGACATTGCCAACACCTACCATCAGCTGAGCCCCCAAGGCCTTGTCTACACCATCGCCTCCATCCTCTTCTTCTGCTGGGCACTGGACAAGCTGGAGCAAGCCAAACGCACCAAATACATCGACATCTTATCAAAATACTCCATGCTCATCTACTTCATCCATCCCCTTATCCTCGAATGGATGACCAGCCTTTACACCAAATTTGGCATCGTCATGACCGTAAAAAAAGTGACCTTCTCCTACTTTTTCCTCGTCGCTGCCGCATTAGCAGCCAGTGTATTACTAACCAAAATATTCAAATACACACCTATGCTTAGAAAACTCTTCACAGGGAAGTAAGTAAATATAATAATCATGGAACGAATAAGAATTTTAGCAAATGAGTGGCTTGGTACAATGGCCTCAAGGGTTCGAAAGCCTATATTATTTTGTAAGCCAAATAGTACCCCGCAGAGGCCAATTGAACCCCACGAAATTTGCGTGAAGAAATTCTTCTAAGCGGAATGATTATTATATTTACGACTGAAGAAAGCCTAAAAAACTAGAGCTCACCGCAACCTTACGCGGTGAGCTCTTTTCTTATATCAACATACTATATTATGAACTATTTACAGCTTCTCCTTCATGAACCGCTTATAGACCTCCACACCCGGCTGATCATAAGCATCCACATCCGCAAGCTCACCCTCATACGCCACCGTCAGCATCAACAAATACATCAACTGACCAAGCATATACTCATTCACATAGGGCAACGTAAAACGCGCATTATAACGATTATCACTAGTCAAAGCTGCCTCATTCGCCGCCAAAGCAATACTCAGCGCCTTATTCATATCAAGGCCCTCAAACTTAGCGAAATACGGCACATCCGTAAAGGGATTATGTACCACAGCCTGCTCCTCAGGATTGTCAACCTCCAGGAACTGCACCACCTTGTTCAAGCGTCCCTCCTGATGCTGCTGCGTCTGCGCATGCATATCCGTCGTACCAACTGCCACAATCGGTGTTCTGCCATAGTTCACAACCTCACCATTGCGGTCCAGGCGCTTGCCCAAGGACTCTGCCAAAAGCTGCACATACCATTCGCTTAAGGACTTCAAATGCATGCTGTAAGGCATAAAAACCTCAATATCGCGTCCCTTTTGGTAAGCTAAAAACTTCAGCAACGCATTGAGCAAAGCAGGATTATCAGCCAAAGCAACCTGCTGGCAATACTCATCCAGCTCACGCGCACCACGGAGAAACTCATCAATATCCCCGCCCAGAGCAGCCATAGTAACGAGGCCAGGGTCCGTCATCACACAGAAACGACCTCCAATCCCCTCTTTAATATCAAACTGCCACCAGCCATACTTTCGTGCCAGCTGCAAAAGAGGTGCATTATCCTCCTCAGCCTGCAAATCAGTAACAACTGTGCATTCCAGCTTAATATTCAAGCCCTTACTCAAGGTATCATAAAAATACGTAAAGGCAGAAATAGTTTCCAAGGTTGTGCCCGATTTAGAAATCGGCACCAGCATCACGCGCAGCTCCCGTCCATTGCTCAAATGCAAATAAGCCAAACGCTGTACCTCATAAACTAAGCCATTGCAATCAACGGGGTCCAAATTGTTGCCAGAAAAATAAATGCGAGGCTGATCATGGCGTAGCTTAGCATTAGTATTCCAATGACAGCCACCAAAGGCGTCAAACAGCACCTTGTTACCCAAATACGAGCCACCAACACCCAAGAACACTACCACATCCATTTGCTTCAGGTATTCGCCGTACTCCTTCAGCTTAGCAATGGAAGCGGGGGTATTAGGATTGCCATCTTTAACATAGGGCATACGCGGGAAATATACATGCTCCAGCTGCCCATCCTTGGACAAATGTGCCTTGGAGCGTCCGGTCGCACGCAAATTAGCAATAGCAGCATCAGCAGCAACGCCCCGGGTAGCTAATCCCTCCGCAACCTCCTGCTCTGCCAATCTATTTTCGCCAAACATATTAGTAAAATCCAACACCAAGCCACTGGGCAAGGTTATTTTGTACTTCACTTAGCACTCACTCCTACATCCGAATCTTGTAGCGCGCTCTTATAGCGTACTCTAGTTAATCATAATTATATCATATTATGATAGCTATAGCAAATACTGATGAACTAAACATGCGTAAATACAGTCATTCCCTTAAGCAACACGCAGTTTATTTACTTACTTTATTTACTTAGCCTTCTTCGGACCTTGGCGGCGATTGCTGCCAGTTTTAGGAGCCTTGCGCTTGTCCGCAACGGCATTGCGTCCACGCTTAGGAGCAGCAGACTTATTCTTGGCAGGAGCAGTGCTGCTCACTCGACGAGCCACAGTCTCACCCTCTAAGTTTTGACGCTCCATCAAAACACCCAGCTTGGTCTCAATATTGCGCAGCCACTTCACTTCCTCCGGAGTGTACAGCGTGATAGCCACGCCGTCGTTGCCGGCGCGACCGGTACGACCAATGCGATGCACATACCAATCCACATCGTGAGGAATATCGTAATTGATAACATGAGTCACGCCCTCAACATCAAGGCCGCGCGCAGCTAAATCACTGGCCACAAGCACTTGAATCTTAGCATCACGGAAGGACTTCATCACTGTCTTGCGCTTTGCAGGAGACATTTCGCCATGCAACACATCCACATTAAAGCCCTGCATACCCAGCCAATCGCCCAGCTCCTTAGTGCGCTCCTTGCTCATGCAAAAAACAATAGCCAAATACGGGTTTAAGCGTTCAATCAAGGCAGCTACTGCGCGATTCTTATACTCATCCGTTGTCTTTAGACAGATTTGCTTAATTTTATCCACTGTTGCCTTGTCCGGCTCAATATCAATAAGAGCACAGTTTTTGGTCAGCTTGCGTCCCAGCTTGCGCACCTCTTCATTCAAGGTAGCGCTGCACAGCATGGTTTGGTGCTCAGCCGCAGTCATCGCAATCAAATCAAAGGCTTCGTCCATAAAGCCCTGCTGCAGCATTTCATCCACCTCGTCCAGCACCAAATACTTAACGCCGCCCAAATCGGTATTGCCCTTTTTGATATGATCCAAAAGACGACCGGGAGTGCCGATAAGCACATGACTGCGACCCTCCAGCTTATATTTTTGCTCTTCAAAATCACGACCGCCGGTCACAGCCAGCACCTTAATCGGACTCTCGCCCAAAATCTTCTTCAGCTCCACAGCAATTTGTTGTGCCAGCTCACGAGTCGGCGTAATAACCAGCGCCTGCGCATAAGGCTTAGTTGCATCCACCTTCTCGGCCAAGGGTACCAAAAAGGCCAAGGTTTTGCCAGTACCGGTTTGGGCTCTGGCGATAACGTCACGTCCGGCAAACAAAGCAGGAATCGCCTGCTCCTGCACGGGCATGGGCCTAGTGATGCCCATTTTTTGTAATTGCTCCACGGTGTTCGCACACACCTTTAGAGCAGAAAAACCATTTTGCATCTATGAACCTCCTCAAAATATTCCTTCACAAAGCTTCCTAGCGTAAAACGCACTAGGAAAGCGTGTTCGCAATAAAAAAGGCTGAAGAATCATCTCCAGCCTTAAGAATACTAAAATTAGAATTCAGCCAATTTTGCAGCAGCCTTGGGGCAACCCTTAGCAGCAGCCAGTTCAAAATAAGTCTTAGCGCAAATCTTGTGGCCCATTGCTAAATAATGTTCGCCCAGCATGCATTGATTCTTTGCATATTGGATGTCCTTCAATTGAGCAGCAGCTTCAGCGGAGCCCTTAGCAGCAGCCAATTCCAAATAGGTGGTGCCGCAAACAACATGGCCCATGCCCAAATATTGTTTAGCCAGCAGCAGGCAGCCGTCAACATATTGTTTTTCCTTAGCTTCAGCAGCAGCGATTTCTTCGTCGGTTACGCCAACCTTGCCCTTGAACCAAGCAACGATAGCATCCAGATTCTCGCCCTTGTAGAGCACGTTTCTAAATTTATAATCGATAACGCCAGTAGTATACAACCATTCAATGCCCAAATCCATGTCATCATAATCAACATCAAAATGAGTCAGGATTGCATCAATAACAACCTCTGCATTTTCCTTGTCTTGAGCCAGCTTAGCAATGTTACGATATTCTTCTACTAAAGTCATCTTTAACAACCTCACTTTTCTTTGCTTTTTAAGCGCACATTTCTGGTTTACACCAGTTTCCACTATAATAATAACACTATTGGCGAAATTTATCAACTATATTAGCTTAATAACAGCAAATCTTCTGCTATTTAATCCTACAAAAGCTATGTAGAGCCATAAAAAGCAAAAACCGGCGCATTGCCGGTCTTGCTATATAAAAATTATTTGTCACTAGCTAAGAAAGCGGCAAAGGCTTTATAAGTGTAATAAACATCTAGCTTGCTGGTAAGCTCAAAAGGAGAGTGCATGCAGAGCACGGGCACGCCCAAATCAACTACATCCACATCCATAGCAGCTACATAAAGGGCAACTGTACCGCCGCCACCTTCATCCACAGCACCTAATTCGCCAATTTGCCAATATACCTTGGCCTCATCCATAATGCTAATAATTTTAGCCATGGTCTCAGCGCTAGCATCATTGGAGCCGGATTTACCACGAGCGCCAGTGTATTTAGTCAGGCAGGGGCCCTTGTTAACAAAGCAGCTGTTGCGCTCTTCATAAACACTGGCAAAGGTCGGGTCATAAGCACCATTTACATCGGAAGACAGCGCAGCAGTATTGCGCAGCAAGGTGCGGATATTGGCGCCCTCAAGGCTAGCCAAATCCTCCAAATAATGCAGCACGAAGTCAGAGTTCAAGCCGGTATTACCATAGGAGCCAATTTCTTCCTTATCAGCCAAAACAGTAACAGTGGTATAATAAGGAGCCTTGGTATCGATTTCTGCAGTCAAAGCAGTATATGCACAAACCTTATCGTCCTGGCCATAGGCGCCAATCAGGCTGCGGTCAAAGCCAATATCCACGGCCTTTACTGCCGGCACGAATTCGATTTCGGCACGCATAAAGTCATGCTCGGTAATGCCATACATCTCGTTCAGCAAGGATAAAGCAGTAAGCTTAACAGCATTTTTAACCTCGTCCTTCTCATCCTCCCCCACAAAGGGCAGGCTGCCAATAACAATATTCAATTCCTCACCGCGAATACCATCGGCCAGCTTGCGCTCATTTTGCTTAGCACCCAAATGAGGCAGCAAGTCGGTAACACAGAACTGGGGCTCACCGGGCTTTTCGCCCACGCAAACCTTCACTACTTCGCCATTCTTTTTCACAATCACACCGTGCATAGCGAGCGGAGTAGTAACCCATTGATATTTGCGAATGCCGCCATAATAATGAGTTTTAAAATAAGCGATATCATTCTTTTCGTATACCGGATTGGGCTTTAAGTCCAAACGCGGCGAATCAATGTGAGCAGCATTCAAGCGCACGCCCTTTTCCAAGGGAGCAACACCAAAGGTAGACATAGCAAGAGATTTGCCACGGTTAACATAATAAACCTTGTCACCAGGCTTATACTGCTTGCTCAAATCCAAAGGCTCATAGCCAGCTGCTTCGAGCAGCTCCACAGCCTTGGCTGCGAATTCACGCTCAGTTTTACCCTCATTTAAAAAAATCTTATAGCCCTCACAATAAGCAAAAGCCACATCCTTCATAGTAGGCTCGGCCTTGCCAATATGGGGAAATTCCCAGGTCAGGCTTTTTTGCAATTCTTTTGCAGTAGTCATAATGTTATTACCTCTTTCTATTTTTCAATATAAGCTTTATATTTTTCTCTTTTTAGCTTTTGACATAGAAAGCCTAAAACTGATACTTTCCATTTCATAGCTTTCGATTAGAATCCAATATAATGCTGTTTTATCTTATTATCATTCTACACAAAGCCAAAAATTCCTCTCTATATATGCAAGTATACAATCTAACAAAAATCTGCAAAAACTGATATCCTTACAGCGCTAACTGAATGTTATGACGCCACAAGAATGCCACGAGTAAGAAAAGCAATCTTGGTAATAGGCAATGATATTAGCTCTGTACGGTCAGAAGTAGATTTTCCAACTATATATTCATTGTATTTTTTTTTGGGGTTTGATATAATAACATATACTCCAAAAAAGGAGTGTGTTTTAGGGTTTGTAATTATGAGGAAGGAAGGTTTATCTTTACATGGAAAATAAGGATGTGAAACAAACTGCCCAAGAGGCAATGGACGCTCAGCGTCAACAGGGAAGCAACAAGCAATTGTATTTTTGGATTGCTGCATTGATTATTGGCGGCATTTTAGGTATGCTGGGCAATGGCACTATTAACGAGATGTGTGACTTTGTTGCCACCATCTTTACCCGTTTATTCCAGTTTATTGCTGTACCTACTATTGCTTTAGCCGTTATTACCACACTGGCAAGCTTAGGTGCAGAAAAGAACACTGGCAAGATTTTTGTACGCACCATTACCTATACTTTACTGACCACCTTTGCCGCTTCCTTTGTGGCATTGGCTCTGTATATTATTATTGCTCCCGGCAACCTGCCCAGCGATTTGATTGGTGCGGCTGCAGGTGCAACCAAGAAATATGCTAGCCTGTCTTATTATAACCATTTCTTAAATGTTGTACCTAACAATATGGTTAGACCATTCTTAGAAGGTAACGTGCTATCCGTGCTTTCTATTGCCGGTGCAGTGGGTATGGGTATTGCCTGCGCTCCTAAGAACGAAAACCGCGAAGTAGTGTTAAAGTTCGTCTATGGCCTGCAAGAAGTTCTCTTTACCATGATCCGTGGTCTTATGAAGGTTCTGCCCATTGGTATCGTTGCCTTTGCAGCTCAGCTGTCTGCTCAAATTGAGGCTGGCGTAATTGTGGGTGCATTGGGTAAATATATGGCTGTCGTTATGGGCGGCAACTTTATCCAAATGTTCATCGTTCTCCCCTTGTTCTTGCTAGCAAGAGGCTTGAATCCTATTGATGTTTTCCGCAAAATGTCCCCGGCTCTGGCGGTTGCTCTCTTCACCAAGAGCTCTGCTGCAACCTTGCCTGTAACCCTGGCTTCAGCAGAAATGAATCTGAAGGCGCGCAAGGAGGTTACTCGCTTTGTACTGCCTATTTGTACTACCATCAACATGAACGGCTGCGCCGCCTTCATTTTGGTAACCTCTCTCTTTGTCCTGCAAAATGGTGGTGTAGAGCTGACCATGGGCACTATGCTGACCTGGGTGTGCATTTCTGTATTCGCCGCTGTTGGTAATGCTGGCGTGCCTATGGGCTGCTATTTCCTGACCCTTTCCCTGGTATCCTCCATGGGTGCTCCTGTGGGTGTTATGGGCATTATCCTGCCGATTTACGCAGTCATCGATATGATTGAAACTGCAGAAAATGTTTGGTCCGACTCCACCGTTTGCGCTATGACTAACAACGATTTGAAGGATGACTTGGCTTAAAAAAGTGATGGCTTTTTGACAAAGCATTATTTCCAATGACAACAAAAACAGCAATTCTCGCTATGAGAGTTGCTGTTTTTATTTCTTTGACCACACCTCACAATGTGTCAGAGTACTGTATAACAGAAAAGAGCCTACCCAGGAACAGGGCAGGCTCTTGTACTTTTTTGCCGATTAAATTAACTATTGAATAATCTTAGTGATGGAACAGGCGCAGACCGGTAAAGGCCATAGCGATGCCATATTTGTCGCAGGTTTCGATAACATTGTCATCGCGAATAGAACCGCCTGCTTGAGCAATATATTGTACGCCGCTGCGATGAGCGCGTTCAATATTGTCACCGAAGGGGAAGAAAGCGTCGCTACCCAATGCTACATCCTTCAGCTCGGCCAGCCAAGCCTTCTTTTCAGCACGAGTCAGCGGCTCTGGCTTTTCGGTGAAGAAGTTTTCCCAAATGCCATCGGCCAAAACGTCCTCATAGTCATCAGAAATATATACGTCGATGGTGTTGTCGCGGTCGGGACGACGAATGCTGTCCTTAAAGGGCAGTGCCAATACCTTCGGGTTTTGGCGCAGCCACCAAATGTCAGCCTTGTTGCCAGCCAAACGAGTGCAATGTACGCGGGATTGTTGGCCAGCGCCAATGCCGATGGCTTGGCCATCCTTTACATAGCAAACGGAGTTAGATTGAGTATATTTCAAAACGATGAGAGAAATCAGCAAATCGCGAGCAGCAGCTTCGGGGATTTCCTTATTCACAGTGGGACGGTTTACCAGCAAATCGGGGGTAATTTTAGCCTCATTGCGGTCCTGCTCAAAGGTAATACCAAAAACCTGCTTGCTTTCGGTCAGCTCAGGCTTGTAATCAGGGTCAATTTGGATGATGTTATAGGTGCCCTTGCGCTTGGTTTTCAGCACAGCCAAGGCTTCCTCGGTGTAGCCGGGAGCGATAACGCCGTCAGAAACCTCACGGTGCAGCATCTTGGCAGTTTGCACATCGCAGATATCGGACAGAGCAACAAAATCACCATAGGAGCTCATGCGGTCAGCACCACGAGCGCGTGCATAAGCATTTGCCAGCGGGGACAGCTCCAAATCGTCCACATAATAAATCTTTTTCAAAGTGTCGCTCATAGGCAGTCCTACAGCGGCGCCTGCAGGGCTTACATGCTTGAAGGAAGCAGCTGCGGGCAGACCAGTGGCCTCTTTCAGCTCCTTAACCAGCTGCCAGCTGTTGAAGGCATCCAAAAAGTTAATATAGCCAGGACGGCCATTGAGCACCTTAATGGGCAGCTCAGCGCCATTAGCCATGTAAATTCTTGCTTTGGCTTGGTTGGGATTACAACCATATTTCAATGCTAATTCGTTCATCGTTTTTCCTCCCTTAAATTGTCGTGGTCGGCATAAAAAAAGAAAAACCGACACACTGATGCATACAAATGCCCAGACGGTCGGCTTCACCGGTCATACTCCCCTGTGGTGACCCACTTCCGTCAGTTATATGACCTACTACTAAAATTATAAAAGCTTACGCTATTTTTGTCAATATCATTACACTCCTGTGCCATCAAAGCAAGGAATAAAATCTTCACAAGCCGCGTCGCCCTCCTGCACAAAGCCATCCTCAATGGTACTAGCCATAAGATAGGCCTCTACCTCGGCATACTCCTCATCGGTCACCTTGCGATTGATTTCGGGATATTCCGCCGCACGACCGCAGGGAACATACTGATGCATCAGGCTGAACATCACTTGGCCGGGCTTAAAGGTGTTAGCCACCCAGTCGATAACACGCTTAGAATTATCCAGCATGCCAGGAAGAATTAAGTGGCGAATGACCACGCCCTTTTTGAGCAGACCATTTTCATCCAGCTCATAATCCCCCACCTGGCGATACATTTCCTTGATGGCGTCGGTGGCAATGCGGAAATAATAGGGCGCATTGCTATATTTAATTGCAGCAATATCATCACTATATTTCAAATCGGGCAGATAAATCTGCACCTTACCCTTTAAACGGCGCAGGGTATCCTGAGTTTCAAAGCCGCTAGTGTTATAGACAACGGGCACAGGCAAGGGCTTCTCCAAGCTCTTGATGACCGCCTCCGTAAAATGGGTAGGTGTCACCAAATTAATATTGTGCGCTCCTTTAGCGATAAGCTCCTGATAGATTTCTTGTAGACGCTCGATAGTGATTTCCTTGCCAAAGCCCTTGCAGCTAATATCGTAGTTTTGGCAAAACACGCAATGCAAATTGCAACCACTAAAGAAAACTGTGCCACTACCTTTGCTACCACTAATACAGGGCTCCTCCCACATATGAAGCGCGGCGCGGGCCACCTTGAGCGTGTCGTTAGCACCGCAGACACAGCTACCAAAATAGCGCTCACCTTCAGTATCCGCCATATTCTCCGGTCGATCAACACCGCAGCGATGAGGGCATACATAACAATAAGTCATCTCTTTCATCTCCTATTTCCACAGTAGCACCTGACTCAGCCAGGCCACCACCGCACCCATAATCAAAAATGGTCCAAAGGCAAAAAAGTCCTTGCGTCCATGTATCCTTAAAAGCAGCATGATGATGGCAGCAACACCACCCAAAATA
>USBV01000041.1 GCA_900553055.1 uncultured Phascolarctobacterium sp. | reverse complement strand
CCTTATCCAGCGGCTGCTCCGCTAGCAGCTCCCGCACCGCGCTATCATAATTCGTAATATCATCGCGCCCCAGCACCCGGCGCACGTTGATGGGCTCCACATAGGGCAGCAGCCAAAAAACTACCTTTTCGTCGCCCATGGGCAGGGTGATATGCACCAATTCGCGGCTAATTTCGCTCGCAAAATGGATATGCTGCTTTTTTAGGATATTGCTATTGGCAGCTAGCCTATCAGCCTGGTCGTGGTTGCCCGGCACAATAAAGACGGTGATGCCCAGGTCGTTGAGCGCGGCTAAAAAATCGCCAAACAGGTTAATCGCCTTAATCGGCTGGATTTTGTCGTCATAAATATCCCCCGCCATCACGACCACATCAACCTGCTCTTTAGTTATATCCTCAAGAAATTTTTGCATCCAAAAGGGTTGGTCCACGTCGGCAAAATTCACCTTTTTCAAATCCTTGCCAAAGTGAGTATCCGCAATATGCGCAATCTTCATAATAACTCCACCAGCCTCCTCAATTTATGCATGCTTAGCCTTTAAGAGCCATATATATCAAATACTTTCTTATCATTATATCACAAATGAAAGTACAAATTAACCTCGCTAGTCTAAAGGAACAAATTGTAACATTTCTATTCGTAACATATACCACAGTGCAATGCTAGTTAGGCTCCACCTCCCACCCCATAAAAAAGCGCCCCAGCGCCGCGAAAGACGTGACTGCAAAAGTCTCATCCTCCGCCGCAGTGGAGCGCTAAGTATTTACCAACACTAGGGCACAATTTTTACTTATACTTTGTTCACTAACACTGCACAATCGGTTCGATTTACACTCCTGTAACGAAACGTTACTCGAAACAAATGTTCTCAATAAATCCTCGCCCTATTTTGATGGAGATAGTATATATTGGGCGCCGCGGAGGCGAATCAGGACAATAAGATATGGTTTTTTATACTACACTCCCCAACCACGCGCCCACGATAGCTGCATCTTCTGGCCCCATAAAGGGATGCTCACTATTGGGAGAAACAGTTAATCCTGCACCAAAGTGTTCCCCGCCAAACAGAGCTTTCCTACCTCTCAACCAAGCTATAGCTTTCCGCTAATAGCTGCTGCACTAAGAGCTCGTCAACCTCTTTATCCAGAATAATCGTAATCCAATGCTTTTTATTCATATGATATGCAGGATAAAAATGCACCCTATCAATAAGCTCTAGTACTTTTTCCGGTGGCAGCTTAATATTCACCACATCCAAAGTTCCCTTGGAAACAAGCCCTAAGTTCTTATAGGGTATGGTCATAAACAAAGCGTACCATTTGTTCCTTTTGGCAGTTTTGAACGTGTAGGCATCAGGCGAATCCTCCCACGGAGCCTCTGGCTTAGTGCCAAATTTGCCAGTGCAATACTCCATCAGCCTAAGCTTCATGTTGGCTTTAAGCAGGCATTTTTCTTTTATATCCTGAACAAAAGCCTCCACCTGTTCCCTTATGCCGGTGACAAAGCCCGTAATATTGTCCGCAACATTAAAGGGCAGATACTCCTCGTCTGTGTAAGCATCGAACACATTGACTTCAAAGCTTTTCTCAGCAATAACGAATATGGCATAAAGCCCCGCATCCGGTAATTCCTTTTTTAGTTCAAAGCCAGCTTCTGTCCTGCTAAATCCATATGCAATTGCCCTTTTACAGTCTATGTCATACTGCTCAAGAAGAGGATATAACATGTTACCTCACTCCTGGGAAGGAATCAACGTACTGGATTTTGATATCTGGGAAGGAGTCCACAAACTGGATGGTAAAATCAGGAAAGGCGTCCACAAATTGCCACTGGCCTATTTTATCTGGGAAAGAGGAAACCTTTTGTACCTTCAAGTCGGGAAAGGATTTCACAACCTGAACCTTGATATCAGCAAAGCTCTTTACTACCTTAACTTTACCGCACAGCTTAATACCCTTATAATAGCCATCTTTGGTCACTGCTCCTGCTGCGCACATGGCAGGAACCATGGTTACCAACAATGTTGCTATTAGTAAAATTTTGGTCAAAAACTTCATTGTACGCACCTCCATTTGCAAACCAATCATCATGCTCCATAAAAAAGCCGCCTTCACTCTAACAGCAGTGATGAAAGTCTTGAACGCTGTCCTTGTCACCATTATATACATAATATCCTAATGCGCAGCCCGGCAACCCAAAGCAGCAAATTGCTCCAATTATTGCCCAGAGGCCCTTTTCACCCTCTAAAAGCCCATCTAAAAAATAGCAGGCTCCTATTTGGATAATAATAAATCCCAAAAATGCTCCTAAAAAGCCACCAATGAGTCCATACAAATATTTTCCTGCTTTATCAAGCTTCTTTCCCTGCATGCAAACAGTCATCCCCCTAATTACATAGATTAAAGATTATCCCTAGCTTCCTTATTATTTGAAATTATTGCGCTAAGTTCATCGCAAACATTCATTTCACTGCATTCTGCACAGGTGGCAAAATGCTTTTCCATTGCACATTTTCTGATAGGACACAAGGCTTCGCAGTAAACTGTCTTGACCCCATTTACACGACAGCCTTCACAATTAATCATCTCTGCTGTTATTTCTATACCATTAAGCTTAGACCACTCTTCAGCAACCTTCTTCTTTAACTTATTGTCGTTATTTATCGTTGCCAGTCTAGCATCACATTTTTCACAATCGAGACCACAGCATGCTATGAATATATTCACATCCATCACCATCCTACCATCTATTATAACACGAATACAGCTCTGTTTATACACACCATGGCACAACTTACACTATAAAGGATTTACAGTTTTTGCCACCTCTACAGAAAAAGCTTCAGTTAAAAAATAAACAGGACTTTAGAGTAGACTTATTGCCACAATCTCTAAAGTCCTGGTTTTTTGCTATTCATTTAAACAAACTATATACCGTAAACCCTTTTTAGATATTGTTCAAATTGAGGAACAGTGAAACTGATTTCTCCCCTATTGGTAGCGTAAATAAAGCCCTTATGAATAAGCTGAGCTCTTATAGGCGCAACGCGATTATAGCTTCCGCCCATGATTTTTGCAACCTGACTTGTGGGGCAAGGCAAAACTCCGCACTTCACCATAGCCTTCATAAATTCCAATTCCTTTTCACTAGCTCGATCATGCCGAACCTTGAAAAAGCTTGCATCAAGTGCATTAATAAAAGGCGTATATGCTTCATTAACACTGGTCATGGTTATTTTTTTGGTACCTTTATCGACAAAGTTCCATACCTGTTGCCCGTATTCTTGTAAAAAATAAGGATAGCATTCCGTGTGACGCAAGATTTCTTCCAATGCACAAAAAGTTCCATCAAATCATTCTGTTTATCCCCTGTATCGGCAATACCTCACGCCTTAATCATTTCAGGATTAACATCAATGCTAGTATATCCTTCTTTACTATAAAAAAGCTGGAAAGCTGCAGTCACACTTTTAGCAAGTTCAACATATTGCTTAACCTTTTACATAACGCTCATCTTGCGTAGCAGCTTACCTACATACAGGGAAATACTAGACATAAAAGAGGCATTATCCAGAGCTTCAATATGTTAGTAGTACACTTGATTCTCTTGAGCAATATTTTCTATTTCAGATAACAAAACTGTCTTGCCTACACCTCGCAGTCCATAATAGACGATTGAACGAGTCGCATAGCCATTTGAAACGTATGCTAAAACATCTTTGGCTTCCTCTAAAAGCTGCTCACGACCAGCTAAATAACGAGGCACCATGCCAGCACCCGGAGTATAGGGATTTATTCTCAACGTCATATTCACGGCAAACACTCCTCTCAACCCTCTGTAACCATTATACAGCAAAAATTACTTATGAACACTACTTTCAACAAAATTTCCCTTATTATTATGGAATCCATTTAACATATACAACAGTTTGAAGTATGTTTTAGTGTAAAAACCAAGGTTCAGCTTCACCTGCACGCACAACGAGCTCGCTATAGGCCACAATGCTCACATCATTCGCCAATCCTACACTTGAACTAATCCAGCTCCGGCAACTCAACCTCCAGCCTTACCTTGTCCCCTGCTAAAATCTCGGCCAACTCATTAACCATATCATAATCAAACACATCCGGGGCTTCACAAGCGACGCCATCAATACTGAGCTCCCAATTATTATAGCTGTTCACCATTAACCCATCCTGCTCCACAAAGCCGCAGCAGTCAATATCAAAGGTAGTGCTGTCCAAATAATAATTCAACTGCGTATAATTATTGTCCTCCAGCTCCTGCACAATCGCAAAGGCATAAATATCCTTTAGCTTCTTGCCCTTAGCAAAATTATCCAATGCTCGCAAAAAGTCGCCTATATACTTTGTGACCTTGGCAGAATGCTGTCTAGCCCTAAATCTCTTCAAAGCGACCTCCAATTCAGGACGTAAAAGTTTATACAGAGCATTATTAGCTGGCAGTCCCTCTTTGGGTGCAGCCTGCTTATCTTTTTCGCTGACTTCTTCATAAAGAACCTGATATCCATGCTCCGCCAAGGACTGCAATGCTTTGACAAAATTTTCCTGCTTCACAAGAATATAATCCGTATTAAAGGTAGAAATAGCAAAAATGCCTATCCTGTGCTCAGCTAAAATGGTAGATATCTTGGCCAAAATGCCAATCAAGCTAAAATCCAGTGTTCCCTGAATGCGAAAGGCTCTCCAGCCATCATCCCTCTCACTGGTCACCTCAGGCACATCCTTAGTGGGGCACACCAAGGACAGCTCCTCATCCGTTTTCGCTGCAAAGCAAAAATTTTTGTTTAAATCTATCTGCTCCGCATCCGCCACCTTGCAGACGCTGAATAACTCAGCCAACGCTTTAATTTCCATGCCTATTCTCCTCGATTACGAATATAATGTAATGCGCTTTGGGCAGCAATGGCACCATCATTCGTCGCCGTCACCACCTGTCGTAACACCTTATCACAAACATCACCGGCACCATAAACGCCGGCTATAGCAGTAGACATATCATTATTCACCACAAGATAGCCCTTAGCATTAGTTATGCCCAAATCCTTACAAAAATCGGTAACGGGGTCAGCACCGATATAAGGGAACACGCCCTTAGCAACCATATTCTCCATGGCACCCGTTTCCTTATTCAAAACCTTAAGCCCTGCCACACGCTCATTTTCGACAAGAACCTCCTGGGGCACACGCCAAGTGAGCACCTCAATCTTGGGATGACGAGCCACCTTGTCCTGGGTAATCTGCTCTGCGCTAATCACGTCACGGCGAGCCAAAATCGTGACCTTAGAGGCAAATTCAGCAAGATAAAGTGATTCCTCGAAGGCAGCATTACCGGCGCCCACAATAATAACCGGCTTATTCCGATAAAACGCCGCATCGCATACAGCGCAAAAGCTAATACCTCGGCCAATCATCTCCTGCTCACCGGGGATATTGAGCAAACGCTCCACCGTACCCGTTGCCACAATCACTGCGGTGGCCGTAAACTCGGCACCGCTTTCACATAGGACTTTCTTTAGCTCTCCTTCAACAGCAAGAGCCACCACCTTTTCATATAAATAAACTGTTCCCAAAGCCATAGCCTGCTCATAAATATCATAGGCAAGCACAGAGCCGTTCACATTTTTTATTCCCGGCCAGTTTTCCAGCTCAAAGGTCTTGATAAGCTTGCCCCCGGGCGCAAAGGACTCCAGCACAAGAGTTTTGAGCCCTGCACGACGGGCATAAACCGCAGCAGTGAGCCCCGCTGCACCACCGCCCACAATAATCAGATCGTAATGCTTATCAGGAGCTGCTTCCACAGGTGGTTCTGCTCCCAGTAGCTTCTCCAGCCTTGCGCGCAGCCTTTCCTTGGGTAAAAAGCCGGCATATTGTGACGCCACTTTGCCCTCTTTGATAAAAAACAACCCCGGAATAATGGTAATATCCATCTCCTCGGTCAGTTCGGGCTCCTTATCAATGTCTATTTTAACAATATCGATACGCTCCCCCATCTCTTTTTCGATATCATCCAGCACATAGCTAAGCATCTTGCATGGTCCGCACCAGGTTGCATAAAAATCAGCCAAAAAGGTTTTCTTTTCCCTCAGCATGGCACGAAATTCTGCCGCTGTGGGATTAATAATCATAGTCATAAGCTTCTCCTTAATCTTCTGCATAATATTCACTAGCTAGCAATACTTTCACAGCTCACATTTTTCTAAAAACAGATTTATAGCAATCAGCGTAGGCAAAAATACATCCATCGCCAGCATTTCCTCCACGCTAACCCACTGCCATGCAGTCATTTCACCATCCGTCTTGCAGCTTCTTTTACTGCGAGCCTCTTCACTATTCAGCTCCGCCACAAAAATAGCACTTTCATGATAGCGCCCCTTGGCGTAGCACAAAATATTCCCGATAAATTTCACTTCATCCTCGGCAAAGACGTAGCCGCTTTCCTCCGCGCATTCACGAATGGCTGTAGCCTTTGCGTCCTTGTCGGTTTTATCCGGATGACCAGCTGGGGAACACCACCCAAGGTCATCACCACGCTTGCATAAATAAAACTTCTTGATATCCCTAGCATAAATAACTATACCCGCATTCCCGCGAGTCATCTTCTTATTATCTGCTGCCTTAGCAAAAACAGCCGCAAGCAAAGATGTATTGTGCTTATTCATAAACCATCACTCCTAGCACCACTCTACAACAAACTTTAATCCAAAAATTACCTTCTTTTTTAATTATACCACAAACCATAATCACAAGCAGGAATAACGCTAATGAAGGCGAATTTTAGAATGTATAGTATTTCCCAATTCTAACAGAAAGGCCCTTTCCACCATGACACAAAAATTTAATCAAGGCACTTTCATGAACGACGAAATGATATCATGCCGTGCCCTTTATAAAGCCAGTGGCTTCAGTGATGATGATTTTAGTCGCCCCGTTATCGGCATTTGCGACTCCTTCACCGATATAGTCCCCGGCCACAAAAACCTGCGTGAGCTCTCCGAACAAGTAAAATACGGAGTATACCGTGCTGGTGGCACCCCCGTTGAATTCGGCTGCATCGCTGTCTGCGATGGTGTCTGCACCACCCATAACGGTTCCCTTTACTCCCTGCCCTCTAGGGAAATCGTTGCCGACGGTATAGAAATCATGGCTAAAGCACACAGGCTTAATGGCCTTGTCCTTGTAGGCTCCTGCGACAAAACTGTTCCCGGTATGCTCATGGCTGCTGCACGTCTTGACATCCCCTGCATCTTTCTGGCCGGTGGCTGCATGCTTGGTGGCCCAGCCTTTGCCAGCAAGCGCAAATCCGATTCCACCTCCAGCGAAGAGGCCTACGGCATGTATCAGGCAGGTAAAATCACTCACGACGAAGTAATCAACCTTATGGAAATTAGCTGTCCTACCATTGGCTCCTGCCAGCACATGGCCACAGCCAACTCTATGTGCTGCATGGCTGAAGCCCTTGGCATGAGCCTTCCTGGCTCCGCTGCCATCCCTGCTGTTTATAATGAAAGAACCCGCGTAGCATTGCGTACTGGTGAAACTATCGTCCAGATGGTCAAAAACGGTCTCACTTCCCGCATGATCATGACTGAAGAAGCCATCAAGAACTCCATCATGGTCCTCATGGCCACCGGAGGCTCCACCAATTGTGTTATCCATATCATAGCTATTGCTCATGAGCTTGGTATTGCTGCCGAAAAAGTTATGGGCTGGCTGGAAGAATACGGTCGCAGCATCCCTTTAATTGCCAAAATCTGCCCCGCCTCCGATATTTATCAGGCAGAGGATTTTTATCTTGCCGGCGGTATTCCCCAAGTGCAGAAAAAAATGGCTGAAGTCCTATACAATGACTGTCTCACTGTAACCGGCAATACTATCGCTGAAAACTTACACAAATGGCACAATCCATACAATACTAATGAAAACGTAATTACGGATATGTCCCAACCCTTTTCCAACCTTGCTGGCCTTGCCATCATGCACGGCAACCTTTGTCCTAACACAGCAGTGGCCAAGCCCGCGGCCATCGCGCCCGAGGTAAGACATTTCGAAGGCACCGCCATTTGCTTTAACGGTGAAGATGAAGCCAATGCAGCAATCGGCAAACGTTTGATAAAGGATGGACATGTAGTTGTCATCCGCTACGCAGGCCCCAAGGGTGCTCCCGGTATGCCGGAAATGTTTAAGCCCATGAAGCTGCTCTACGGCCAAGGATTGGCTAAAACCACCGCACTCATCACTGACGGGCGCTTCTCCGGCACGAATAACGGCTGCTTCATCGGTCATATTTCCCCTGAAGCTGCAGAAGGAGGCCCCTTGGCCCTTGTGCAGGATGGAGATAGAATCATTATCGATGTAGAAAAACGTACTCTTGAGCTGCTTGTTGACGCAGAGAAGCTGGAGCTGCGCAAGCAAAGCTTCCATTATACTCCCCCTCAAACAACAGGCTACCTTGCCCGCTACGCTCGCGACGCGCAAAGCGCTGACAAGGGCGGTGTATTAAAATAAACAAGAAAATAAAGCCTGAGAACTAGCCACGCTAAACAATGAGGAACTCTCAGACTTTTTATTTTATCTTTATAAATTTCGATATGTAAAGCTTTTATACACTATTGCAAGCGAATATAGCGGGTTGCTTTTCCGGCCCCTTCCCGCTTCAGTTCACCGGCTGCCACCATTTTCCGCAGCGCACCTTCAACAGAGCTAAGGCTTAGAGAAGGACACTGTTCCCTGATATCCTGCTTCGTAAAACGACCGATTATATTTAAAGAAGCCTTACGGACTATCTCAATGGCAGGAAGCTTCTCTTCCACGATTGCAAATCTGTCCCCAAAGTCTTTATAGGAAGCTAGAATGGTGCCGAGCAGATATTTAATGAAAGGAACAACATCCTCAGTTCCTTCATGCCAGCCATGCTGTGCACGGCTTAGTGCAGCATAATATAAATCCTTGTTTTTGGCAATTTTTGCCTCTAGGGAAATATATTTGCCAACATAAAATCCGCTGCGATATAAAAGTAACGTCGTAAGCAAGAGGCTCATTCTTCCATTGCCATCGTTAAATGGATGAATACACAGAAAATCGTGAATGAAGATAGGAATCGCAATCAAGGCCTCTAATTCCATATTGCCAATAACCTTATTGTACTCCTCGCAAATCCTATCCAGTGCTTCCGGCGTCTCGAATGGAGCCAAAGGCGTAAAAAGTATTTTGCTGTGACCATCAGGAAAGGTAGCGCTGATATAATTCTGTACGTTTTTTGTCTGGCCGGCCATGGGATTGTGCATATGGCTGTACATAATCTTATGCAGCTGCAGTATATAGTTCTTTGACAGAGGGATGGCATCGTAGCTTGCGTGAATGATAGAGAGCACATCTCGATATCCAGCAATTTCCTGCTCGTCTCTGTTCCTGGGAGCAGTCTTCTCCTCCACAAGCTGCTTAATGCGTGTATTGGTGGTTACAATACCTTCAATTGCATTGGACGCTTCTGTACTATGAATCTTGGCGATTTCAACCAGCTTTTCTAATTCATCCGGGCGTTGCTTCAAATAAAGCTCTTGCTTGCCACACTCTTTATAGATTGCAGCAATAAGTCCAAGAGTCTCAGAATCCCATTTTTGATTCTTGATAATTGAGTAATTAAAAGTTCTCATTCCCTTAGCCTCCACCTCTTTCCCTTATATTATATTGATTTTTAAGGGAATAGTCAATCTCACAAGTGGATTTTGGCCTAAAGAAAAGAGCTAGGAGTGCGCCGTCTCCTAGCTCTTGTTTTATCTTTATAAATTTGTATCACCAGAATGATACAGTTGCACTCCAAAGCCTTACAACTCTTCGGCCTTATAAGCATTGTAGCCTTCGATGTGATAGCTCACATCCAAGCCCTTCATATAGGTAAGGCGGTCGGCAATGTTATTAGTCAAAGCCTTGCTGAGCACATGCTTAATTTCAATATCGCGAATGGGGCTCCTCTCCATAGCCAAAAGATAATCCTCTTTATCCACAACAGACCAATCAATGCACTGCCCCAGCTCTTTTTTCAGCATATCGTCCAGCCAAATCCGCATGCTACGGCCATTACCCTCGCGAAAGGGATGAGCAATATTCATCTCTACATACTTTTCCACTATTTCGTCAAAAGTACCTTGGGGCATGGTGTCCAAATGCTGCAGAGCCTCCCGCAGGTACATCAAGGGAGCAAAGCGAAAGTTACCCTTAGCAATATTCACATCACGAATCTCTCCCGCAAAGCTATAGATATCGCGAAAAAGATACTCATGAATGAAAGCCAGTGTCGAAAATTTTCCGGCCGGTAGATTCGCCAAAGCATCACTCTCAAATAGTTTTATAGCTTGTATTTTGCTGAGTCGCTCTTCTTCCTTGGCCAGCTCCGCAGAATTAGTAATGCCCAATTTATTCTCTATGGTCATAGGAATCTCCTGAGTCATCTTGAGAATACAAAAAACTGATTGATTCTCTAAGAATTCAATCAGCCTTCCTTACTTAAATCATTTATAAATGATAATAAGCGTATATCATTGTTTGGTGCCGCGGACCGGAATCGAACCGGTACGGGTATCACTACCCGAGGGATTTTAAGTCCCTTGCGTCTGCCAGTTCCGCCACCGCGGCAGACAATCTAAAAAAAGAAATAAAAATGGAGGCGACACCCAGAATCGAACTGGGGATAAAGGTTTTGCAGACCTCTGCCTTACCGCTTGGCTATGTCGCCTTGAAAGGTGGAGCGGAAAACGAGATTCGAACTCGCGACCCCCTCCTTGGCAAGGAGGTGCTCTACCACTGAGCTATTTCCGCATCTTGTCGCTAGTGCATCAGCAACGAATATAAGTATAAAGCATCGGCGCAGTTTTGTCAACACCTTTTTTGCACTTTTTTAGATTTTTTTAAAGATACTTGAGCAACAAAAAAGACGCTGCAATTGCAACGTCTGTCTTAACAAATTGGTGCGGTCGATGGGATTTGAACCCATACGGGATTTCTCCCACCACCCCCTCAAAGTGGCGTGTCTGCCGTTCCACCACGACCGCGTCTTTGGGAAATAACCTTGAATATAAAAATGGTGCGGTAGAGAGGATTTGAACCTCCACGGGGTTGCCCCCACTAGCTCCTGAG
>USBV01000040.1 GCA_900553055.1 uncultured Phascolarctobacterium sp. | reverse complement strand
CTCCTAGGAGTATTTCCGATACGCCGTCGTCGCCGTTCCTTGTATCTGGTACCTTCTCCACAGTCTAGGAAAAGCTTGTAAAGTAGCATGGAAAGGATTGAAGTAAATGACAAAATTTAACCCTGTAACCGAAGAAGTATTAGCAGAGCTGCGCGCTATTGTGGGCGCCGAATTCGTGAAGAACGACGCCGAAACTTTGGAGCGCTATAAGACCGACGAAGAGCCGGATCCGCACTACCATCATCTGCCCGAGGTAGTTGTACTGCCAGGTAGCACAGAAGAGGTTGCTGCCATCATGAAGCTGGCTAACAAATATCTTGTGCCTGTTACTCCGCGTAGCGCCGGTACCAGCGTCTCCTGCGGTGCTATCCCCGTGTGCGGCGGCATTGTGCTGCTGTTGGAGCGCATGGATAAAATTATCGAAATGAACACCGATGCTATGTACATGGTTGTAGAAGCAGGCGCTCGCACTGTGGAAATCCAAAAGATGGCCAACGATGCCGGACTGCTTTATGCTGGTGACCCCTGCAGTGCAGATAGCTGCTTAATCGGCGGCAATATCGCTACTAATGCCGGTGGCAACAAGGCCGTACGCTATGGTACCACCCGCCATCAGGTGTTCTCCATCGAGGTTGTTACTCCGACCGGCGAAATTGTTGAATTAGGCAACCGCTTGAAGAAATGCTCCACTGGCTACTGCCTGGACCAATTGGTAATGGGCAGTGAGGGTACCCTGGGTATTATCACTAAAGCGACCTTGAAGCTGCTGCCCCTGTGCCCCTATCGCCTGGATATTCTCGCTATTTTCACCGATGTGCAAAAGGCAGTTGACCTTGTGCCTGCGCTGATTAAGGCTGGCTTGAACCCCACCAGCGTAGAATTTATGGACAATGGCTTTGTGCGCGCTGCCAGCGATTATGCAGAGCTGCGCCTGCCTCATTACGAGGATGGCAGCTACGTTATCGTTACTGTGGAAACCTTTAGCGAGGATGAGCTGGATATGAAGATGGAGCAGCTGGATGAGATTTGCACTGCCTGCGGTGCTACCGATGTTGTTGAAGCAGACGAGCGCGTGTGGAAGGTACGCCGCAGCTGCTTAGAAGGCTCCAAGGCCTTGAGCAAGGTATCCACCTCCGACGACTTGGTTGTGCCCGTGGATAAGATTGCTGTATGCCTGAACCACCTGATGGAGGTTTCCAAAAACTATGACTTTGAATGCATGTGCTTGGCCCATGCTGGCGACGGTAACCTGCATTTTAACGTGCTGAAGATGGATATGAGCGACGAGGAATGGGAGAAGCAGGTGGCTGAATTCCACAAGATTTGCTATGCTTATGTTTATAGCATTGGTGGTCGCCTGAGCGGTGAGCACGGCATTGGCGCTAAAAAGCTGCATGCTTTGGCCGAATACTGTGACCCGGTGGAAATGTCCATCATGAAGACTATTAAGCGTGCGATGGATCCCAATAATGTACTGAACCCCGGCAAGCTCATTGACGCACAATAAATAAAATATATTTATCTTAAATAAGAAAAAGCTGATAATGCGGTACTTTTTAGACGATTTTTAGCAAAAATCTTCATGGTAGACCAAAAAGTAAATATTTATATATGTTCAATGCTTGCTTACAGAAGAATGATGTGTTATAATTTCAATAACCATTCATCAAAAATTAAAAATTGTGCATGTATGTAAAATATATACTGAAGGAGTGTTTACAATGGCAGAAGATTACAACAAACTAATTGGTACTAGAGTAAAGATGCTGCGCATTACGAAAGGAATTTCTCAAACTGAGCTGGCTAAGCAAATTGGCGTGACTCAAACGCATTTGAGCAATATTGAAAACGGCCGTGCAGGCTTAACCATTCCTAACTTGATTAAACTGCATGAGGCTTTGGCAACTCCTATCAGCAGCTTCTTTGAGGATATCGAAGGCAAGCCTGCAGAGGAAAAGAAGAGCGAGGTTACCTTGGAGGATTTAACCGAGCTGCTGCGTCTTTTGAAGGCTGGCAAAAACTAAATAGCACTTTTAAAGCAGGAACTTTAGTGGGTTCCTGCTTTTTTGCTTTTGAGTGTCCGGTGTAAAAATACATGTCTACTGTGAGGTGTAATTCACGCTTAAAAACTGCATTTCACGCCAAAGCTATTGAAAATCTTTTGTTACTTGATATAATAAAAATGGAAGAGTGTGAGAGCACTTTTTATTATGATATAAGCTGATATAAAAATTAGCATAAGAAAATAGATTACACAGTGTTTACAAATAAGGAGTAGACTATGAGCACCAAAAGAAAAGCACTAAGATATGGATTGAAAAAGCAGGAACTGGGCTTAACGAGTAAAAAACAAAGTCTTGCTACCAGCATGAAGCTGTTGCGCTCCGTGCTGGCGGTTGGCTTTGCCATGACTCCGTGGCTGGGTGGAGAGGCTTTGGCTGCGGGGCAGGCTGATGACTATAATATTGTTCGCGTTGGTGATACTGCTAGTGGGACAAAGTTTTATCTGGGAAAAGCTAATGCTACTGAGACTGCGCATATTTATGCCGAGCAGGCTAGTGGTACTGTTGGCTTAAATAGATTTACGAAATTTGATGTTGGTGCTAATCAAATTGCTAATCTATATTTCCAAACTGGTGCTAATGCTCCTATTTTCAATACTTTGGTGAATACTGTTGAAAATAAAATCAATATTAGTGGTACTGTGAATGCTATTCGTAATAATAAGATTGGCGGCAATCTGTATTTTATTTCTCCTGAAGGCATGGTTGTGGGCGCCGGTGGCGTGATTAACGCGGGTTCGCTGACGTTAATTGGTGCTAACCTTAGAAGCGGTGGTGAAAATAGTACACCGTACTTTAGCACAGCTGCCGAAGCTGCTGCACGTATTCAAAGCAATAATTTTGATTATAATAATAATGCCCAAATTGTGGTTAATGGCCAGATTAACACTATGACAGGCATTGATTTGCGTGCGGCTCATATTGCTTTGAAAAAGGTGAACGATGGCCAATTTATTACTCCGACGCTGCAAACGGGTGTAGTATTTAAAAATACAGTAAATACGAATGGTTTTGGTATTGATAATACTGATAAGCTTACTGTGACTAAGGATACTAATGGCAATATTATCTTTAAAAACAGCAGTAATGCTAATGCTGATTTAAACGGTGCTACCGGTGACGGCAGTATAAAAATGACTGCCGCAGCTTCTCAACAGAATAGCTGCTTTGAGATTTTTAATATTGGAAGCAGTGATAATCCGGTTTTCTGCAATGATACTGTAGAGGCTAAGGTAGACCTTGGCAAGGGCAGCAGCGTCGCTGCCATCGGAGATGTTAGCGTTACTGCTACCGCTACCCGCCAAAATGATAATAACCCCATAGAATTTTGGGATTTGTTGACCTATACCAATGCAGAAATTAATGTCAACGGTAATGTTAGCGGTCAAAATGTGAATATGGCAGCTAAGGCCACCAGCAGCTTTACGGGCAGCAATAATCAGAGTCTATTCTATGCTGTGGACAATAGAGCCACTCAAATTATTAACAATAATAATGGACAGCTGGTAGACATAAATATAAATAATACCTTGACTGATTCTATTATGAATACCCTGCTTGCTAATGGAATTTTGGGTTCTAAAACACAAGCCATGAACAACATCGTGGAGCAGCTCTATATGCCCTTTTCCTTTGTGGATGCTAAGGCAAGCGTTAATCAGGGTGTGGACTCCGTAATCAAGAGTACCGCTAATTTGCAGGTCAATGCCGAAAGCTCGGCTACGAACAAGCTGACGGTTGCTATTCAACCCAAGGTTGTGACCGGGTCTATCCAACATAATATGCCTGTGGGTGGTGGCTTTGTTTATACCGA
Source organism: uncultured Phascolarctobacterium sp. (assembly GCA_900553055.1). Lineage (GTDB taxonomy): Bacteria > Bacillota > Negativicutes > Acidaminococcales > Acidaminococcaceae > Phascolarctobacterium_A. The sequence continues at coordinate 7,541 of USBV01000040.1, read as the reverse complement.
AACAAATAGCGATGCTCAGGTTAACCTTTTGGGCAAGGCCGAGGCGGGTGAAAATTTAATTGCTGTTGCTAAGTCCACCAATACCAGCGTGAGCAGCATGGTGCTCAAAAAAGCGCGCTCTATTGATGATGGCAGTGGTGCGGCTGGTGCTAGCGGCAATCCTTACTATGCCTTGGCACTATCCATTAACGTGCAGGATAATAATGCAGTCGTAAATTTAGGCTCTGAAAATTTGGCGGATAAAGGCAGTGTTAGCAATCCGCGCATTAAGGCTGGCAAGGGATTAAATGTAAACGCTACCACTATCGATACAGTGTCGAGCACTGCTGTAGTGGGTACATCCTCTGACACTATTTTAAATACTGCCATTAATATTGTGGATAGTGATGGCAAGGCCGAAATTAATAGCTATGTGCCTGTGCAGGGTGCAGCAGTGAATTTTGGTGCTACCGAGCTTTTGAATGGCCTCACTGTGACCACGGATGGCTCCAGTGGCGTGGAGCTTACTGGCCTGGATGCTTTGATTAGCACTCAGACTGTAAAAAAGAATGTTGAAGAAACCATAGGACCATTCTTAAAAGCTATAAGGGAAGTTAAAGATAATGCTGCAGGAAGCAAGGTGGATTTAAAGACTGATGCTAAGCCTGCTAGCGGTACTACGCCAGCCAAGGTGCCTTCTTGGAATGAATATTTTAGTGTGGGCGCCAGTGTCATGGTTGCCAATGTGGATAATATTGCTAAAATCAACCTTGCTCCGGGCGCCAGCATTACTAGTACTGCCGGAGATTTAAATCTAGCCTCCAAGGTTACTATTGGCGATAGACTATTAGTAACTAAAAATCTTTTGACGAACGAGAAAAGTTCTTCTAGAGTAGGCGTTTCGGTAGCTGTAGCTATCGAGGATATGCATAATACGGCGGAAGTGAATGTGGAATCTTCGGAGGAAAAGAAGACTGCCCTCAAGGCTGCAGGCTCCGTTAGTGCCACTGCCTTGGCCGACCAATCCTACAACCGTTTGGATAAGATGGTTGCCAATTTAGAGAAGGGTTGGGCTAGCGCTAAAGAATATTGGTCCAATCAGGGCTCGGATGCTGTTGCAGCCGTTTTGCCGGAGCTCCAAATAGTAGTGGCCGATTTGCTGACTATCACAGCGAAGGATTCGGCAACGGATTTGTCCAAGAGTAAGCAGCACACGTTAAAGGCCAAGGCTGCTGTGGATTTGCTGGCCAATATTTTGGGTGTGGATGAGCTAAAAACTGCTTTAGAAGCCTTTTGCAATGTAGCTAACTACACCAATATGTATGTATCCTCCTCTACCGATAAAATGGATACCCCCTTGGCAGGAAACTCGACGGCTATGGCAACGGGTACTGTTGGTATCCAAAACTTAGATAATAATGCTACGGTAAAAGTTGGACCTCACGCTATTATCACTGCCGGCAATGAAAAGCTGGTAAAGCTGGATGCAAGCTCTATCGAACAAAGCTTTTTGATGGCGGGAAAGTGGGCCTTTTTGCCGGATATATATACTACTGATGCCGGTGCCTATGGCATTGGTGGCACTGTGGGCGTGCAAAATGCCTCCAGTGATAGCCTTGTTCAGGTGATGAATGGCGTGCAGATTAATGCAGGTGTCATTGATTTAGTAACTAAAAATGATGTGCTCAATATGGGCTTAGTAATGGGCGGCGCTCGTACTAGCTCTTTGGGCATTACAGGCATGTTAAGCTATCAAGGTGGCGATTCTACTGCGCAAACCCTTGTTGATGACGATGCTAGCTTAACTGCGCTCCAAAAAAAGGTAGCGCTGACTACTACAGAAGAATATGAGGGTGTGAACCTATCCGCCGATAACAATACTATTGTGATTGGTATTGCCGGTGATTTGTCCAGCTCTAAGGTTAGCTCTGTCGGTGTGAGTACCAGCGTTGTGGATTACAATGTGAAATCCTTGGCCGTGATGGAGAACCAAGAAGCACAGGACACTGATGGCAAGGGACTCATCAAGGCTAGCGATGTGCAGGTAGCTGCCCATACAGGCGGTGTTATCAATAGCTTGTCCGTTGCGGGAAACCAAGATCAGCAAACCACTAATACCAATAAGCAAGCAGGTGGCGCTAGTGCATCCACCAGCGGCGGCAAGGGTGCTCAGGGCGTAGAGAATATTCAAGCTAAGGCTACTGATAAGACTTGTACTACTGATACTACTAATAATAATACTAATACTGCTAATAATAATAGTAATAATACAAATACTAATCCACAAACTCCTCAAGCAGGGACAAAGGATCCTGTGGTAGAGCTCAAAGCGGCAGGTAGTGTATCTGTAAACTATATTGTGGATGAAACTAGAGCTGCTATTGATAATGTTAATATTGAGATGCTCAGACCTACAAGCGGTAGCGACATGACCACGAATGTTATCCTTAAGGCTGAGGATGACTCCTATATTGGTGCTTATAGTGGTGCCGGTGCTTTGACGAAGCAGGGTGTTGATTTTAAGCATGATAGCAAGTTTAGCAGCCTAATTAATGGTGCGGTTGCTTTTAACGAAATCAATAAAACTACCAGTGCAACCTTGCAAAATAGCAAGGTTACAAACGTTGATAATGTGCTGAACCAGAGTCAAAATAGTGGTGCTCAGGTAGCACTGGGCTTAGCACTGGGTGTGGACCTTGCTGAGCGCATGAACAATGTTAGTGTTAATCTGGGCGCTTCCGGCTCCTTCAATTTTGTAAATAGCACTGTACAATCTGTGCTGGATAATGATGCAATTTCTGGTAGCAGTGCCGGAAGCCTCAACGTTAATAATACCGCTTACGATAAGGATGTGCAGGTGGCAGGTGGAGCTAATGCTCAATATGCTGGCTCTGCAACTGTGGGCGCTTCTGTGACCGTAAATGAGGCGACTAATAATATTGTGGTCCGCATGCAGAATACGAGCATTGGCAGCCAAAATGTACTTGCTGGCAGTGTTAATAATTTGGCTGTGAGCAATTTAGTGCAAGTTGGCGGAGCCATCTCTGTTGGTGTCACTACAAAAGGCAATGGTAATACTTACGCTGTGGGTGATGTGGCTGTAGCTACCAATGTGCTGGAAAACAATGTGCAGGCTGAGGCCGAGGGCGTAACTATTTATGGTCGCTCCTTTAATAATGAAGCTCGCGATGGTCAGCTAAAAGCTGATGAAAGTGCTAATCAATATATTGCAGAGATTAATTCTGCGTCCAATACAGCTGTTCAGGTTGACGTTGCTTGTTATAAGGACGCCAATGGACGTAGTGTTGCTAAAAATCTTAATGGTGAATACGTCTATGAGGATACTGGTGATGTGGTGCCTGCTAATGTGGCTGTTACTAAGGTTCAGGGAACTGGCACTGGTAAGTATTATCTTGTAGATGCAAACGGCACCAAGCACTATGTGGTGCTCAAAAATGGTAAATACGTTTACGAGGGCACCGATACTGTTGTAGATATTAACGCTCCGGTATCAACTAATATTATTGATTTGGATACTTCTGCCGCCTTGGCCAATGCTAATGGTCAGTTGGGTGAAGGCAAGGGAATTGTATTTGGCTTGAATCTTGATGAAAATGGTAATTTGAAGGGTACGGTACAGGATTCTGCAGCTTCTGCAAATAGCGTTGCTAATGATAATAATACTGCTGTGGAGCCTCATTATACCAGCAGCGCAGCAACGGCCTACTCCTTCACATCGACACTGGCTATCGCAGTGCTAACCAACGCTGGAGCACCGAGGATTTGAGCGGCAAGCTAGTAGACTTTAAGTCCCATGATGCCTATGTAGCTCATTATAGCGATACGGTAGGTAGCTTTGGTCGCTATGATTTGCTTGAGATTGCTCCGAGAAGCGTAGCGCAAATCGTGCAGGATGTTACCTCCGGTAAGGTTGTGCTGCAAGAGTCCAATGGGCAGCTACGAATTGCGGTTTCTCAAGATAAGCAGGATAACGTCCAAGAGCATGAAGAGCGCAAGGCAGCCAATGAATAAAAGCATAAATCTTTGGCAACAAAGCGTTACGATAGTACTGATGGAGCTAAGGAGAAGTGCTAGACAAAATAATTGCCCTTTAGTATAATAAGGGCGCAGACAGTTCGTAACCATCCTGTCTATAAACAAAACTACGGGCGTATTTGATTATATTTGATTTACTAAAGCTTCGTCCGTACTGGGCGAAGCTTTTTTTCAGTCTTTTAGGAAATGAGGAGGAAGCGTGGATGAAGGCATTGGTTTTATTGAGTGGTGGGGTGGATAGCTCCACCTGCCTAGCTTTAGCGAAGGAAAAATATGGGGATGAGGTGCTCGCACTATCCATGAGCTATGGTCAAAAGCACAGCCGTGAGGTGGAGTCGGCACGAGCTATAGCGGCCTATTATAAGGTACAGCTTTTGGAAATGGACTTGTCCCAAATTTTTGCGCACAGCAATTGCAGCCTGCTCAAGGGCTCTACCCAGGCCGTGCCCCATACCTCTTATGTCGAGCAGCTCAAGGAGCGTCAGGGTGAGGCAGTTACTACCTATGTTCCCTTTCGCAATGGACTATTCTTGGCAACGGCAGCCAGCATTGCGCTTGAATATGGCTGCGGGGTGATTTACTACGGGCCGCATGCTGACGACGCGGCGGGCAACGCTTATCCCGATTGCAGTCACGAATTCAATGAGGCTATGAATCGAGCTGTATATCTAGGCAGCGGTCAAAAGGTGCAGCTGCTAGCTCCGTTCGTGGACAAAACGAAAAAGGATATCGTAGCCGAGGGCCTGCGCCTAGGCGTGCCCTACGAGCTTACCTGGTCCTGCTATGACGGTGGCGATAAGCCCTGCCATGAGTGCGGCACCTGCCGCGATCGGGAAGCAGCCTTTCTAGCTAACGGTGTAGTGGACCCGCTGGCTAAGGATTAGTTGCAGATTAACTGAATTACGATTATAATAATCTAGATTCAGTAAATAAGCGTTTTGGCAGCCTGTGAATTGTAAATTTCGCTCTGCCAGCGTAAATCCCTAGCAGGAATTTTACATTTCATGGCGAAAAATACACTATATATCTTTGTTTAAAGGAGCAGATAAATGAGTACATTCACCAAGGTTTTGCTGGCGACCGATTTGTCCCCGCAGGCCGATAAGCTAACTGAGTGTCTGTTTAGCTTATGCCCCGATACAGAAACGGAAGTGGTCTTGGCGCACGTTTTTGATGATGATGACGACGCCGACCCTGACGGTAGTAGCTTTAAACGCACTCAAAGCCGCTTAGAGGGTTATAAAAATGATATAGAGCAGGCAGGCTATGAAGAAATTTCTATTGTTACTCGCACGGGTGATATTTCGGAAACTGTGCAGGGCTTGGCTGAAGAATATAATGTAGATTTAGTTTTGGTAGCCTCCCACCGCAAGGGCTTTTTAAAGCGCGCCTTGATGGGCAGTACTACCTTTGATTTGGCTCGCTTAGCAGCAGTGCCCTTGCTGATTAACAAGGCAGAGCTACATAAGGAGCAGGAGAATCTTTTGCGCACTATCATGGTGCCGACCGATTTTTCGCGCAAGTCCTTAGAGGCATTGAATATTATCCGCAGCCTGCGTGAATTTGTGGGCAAGGTTGTTTTCGTGCACGTGATTGAACACAGTCGCAATAAGCACGATTATAAGGAAAAATACGGCAGTGCTATGCTCTTTTTGCAGGAGCTTGTCGACGAAATGAAGATGTTTGGCATTGAGGCCGATTACCATGTGGCTCATGGTGTAGCATCGAAAAAGATAGCTGCTATCTGCGAGCATGAGGATGTGAGCCTGATTATGATGGCAAAAACAGGTGCTGATATGACTCATGGTGAGGAGCTGGGCAGCACCTCTGAAAATGTGGTGCTTAATGTGGACTGCGCGGTAATGCTGGTGCCCGCCGAGGATTCCGACGATATATAAAAATATTTACAAAAAACACTTGACTTACTGCAAGCAAACGAGTATAATAATACTCGCAGTTGTTTTACTGTGCGTGCCTAATTGGGCGCGGGAATTGAAAATTGCTTAAGTTTTCAACCCTGGAGAGATGACCGAGTGGTTGAAGGTGCACGCCTGGAAAGCGTGTGTACGGGATACCGTACCGAGGGTTCGAATCCCTCTCTCTCCGCCATAAAAAATCGGCCGCGACTGCGGCTTTTTTATTGCTTCTCTGTAGGACCGTAAGCTTGAGTCCTGCGCAATGGGAGCCTGTGAACCAGGTCAGGTCCGGAAGGAAGCAGCCTTAAGCGGATACTTTCATGTGCCGTGGGGGTGCTCGGGTTTGCGGCCCTACAGGGAGGTAAGCGGCGCTGAGCTTTGCTCAGCGCTTTTTTTCTTGCCGATAAGCCTTGATTATACTATAATATAGCTGTTAAGCTTGTTAATTAGCTGCTTTGAATTAGGAAGCATTACACATTCATGGAAGGAGTTTGGCTATGGCATATGTGGCTTTATACCGCCGGTGGCGTCCCCAAAATTTTGATACGCTAGTAGGGCAGCAGCCAGTAAAGCAAGCGCTCACCAACGCGCTGACCAGTGGCAGGATTGCCCATGCCTATCTATTTGCCGGACCGCGTGGCACTGGCAAAACCAGTACAGCCCGCATTTTGGCTAAGGCCCTGAACTGTGAGCATGGTCCCACTCCTAACCCCTGCGGTGAGTGCGATAACTGTCGGCGCATTGCCGAGGGCAGCTCCATGGATGTTTTCGAAATCGACGCTGCCTCCAATCGCGGTATCGATGAAATCAAAGCACTGCGTGACCAGCTGGCCTTTACTCCTGTTGATTGTCGTTATAAGGTATATATTATTGACGAAGTGCACATGCTGACCACGGAGGCCTTCAACGCGCTTTTAAAAACTCTGGAGGAACCGCCCAGCCATGTCATCTTTATTTTGGCTACTACGGATCCGCACAAAATTCCTGCGACCATTCACTCTCGCTGCCAGCGCTTTGACTTCCGCCGCGTTACGGTGGAGGAGATTGTGCAGCATTTGGCGATGGTGGCGCAGGGCAGTGGATTGGATGTGGACGAAGAAGCATTGCGCTTAATCGCCATTCAGTCCGAGGGCGGTATGCGCGATGCACTTAGCCTGTTGGACCAATGCGGCGTCATGGCGCAAAAAATCACTGCGGTAACAGTGCGCGAGGTTTTGGGTATTGTGGGCCGCGAGGCCTTGCGCGATTTAGTGGAAGCCATTGGCAAGCAGGATGTGCCCGGCGCCTTGGCACAGCTTAGTGCTTTATTAGAGCAGGGCAAGGATGTGCGCCAAATCATGACGGAGCTCATTGAGTATTTGCGCGCTTTGCTGCTCTTCAAGGCAGTACCCCAGTATAACGAGGTTTATTTGACGGATACGGCAGCTAATTTAGAAAAGCTGGCGTCTCTTTATAGCAATGATAGAATTATGGCGTCGGAGGAGCGCTTGCACGCAGCTCTCGTGGAGCTGCGTGGTACCATGCGTCCGCGCATTACGGCGGAGCTGTGCCTTTTAGACCTGTGCCGCCGCGAAGGCAGCGCCTTGGCGA
>USBV01000039.1 GCA_900553055.1 uncultured Phascolarctobacterium sp. | reverse complement strand
TTGTCTATGTGGGCGGCTCCTTTAGTGGCACCGGCGGCCACAACGTGCTGGAGCCGGCAGCGCATGCTAAGCCTATTTTGGTGGGCCCCAGCATGCAAAACTTTAAGGATTCCTATGCTCTTTTAAGCAAGGTTAAGGCCTGCAAAATGGTCGCTAACCAAAGCGAACTCACCAGCGAAATGCTGGATATCATTAAAAACGATGAGCGCCGTGAGCAAATGGGCGCAGCCTCCCTGCAGGTTATCAAGGAAAACCGCGGTGCCGATGTGCGCAGCATCCACTACCTCAAGGAGCTGCTGGACCTTACAGCCGTTCCGGCCAAGGAATATTCTGTTTATCCCATCAACACCCGCAACCTTACCGACGAGGGTGGCGGTCGTTTGCGCCATGGCGACGCTGTAATCCAATACATTTATCGCATTGCTTATGGCCCTGATACTCCCTTCATGGGCTGGCTGCTCTTGGCACTCTTGCGTGGCATGAGCTACCTCTACAAATTTGGCGTGTGCTGCAAGCTGAATATGTATGAATCCGGCCTGCTGAAGAAGGAAAAGCTCAACTGCTGTGTTATTTCCATTGGTAATATCACCGTTGGCGGTACCGGCAAAACTCCAACTGCGCAAAAAATGGCAGATATTATCAAGAAAATGGGCTATCGCGTAGTCATCCTCAACCGTGGCTATCGCTCTCATTGGGGCAAGGAGCTGGGCGTTGTCTCCGATGGCAATAAGATTTTTATGACTGCCTATGAAGCAGGTGACGAGGCTTACTTGATGGCTAAAACTTTGCCCGGCATCCCCGTTATCATTGGCAAAAACCGTGCCGTAACCGGCCGTTACGCTGTAGAAAAAATGAACGCCGAGGTCATCATCATGGACGATGGCTATCAGCATTGGCAGCTGGAGCGCGATCTGGATGTAGTATTGGTCGATACATTGAATATGTTCGGTAACGGCTGCGTGCTGCCCCGCGGCACCCTGCGCGAGCCCCTGCAAAACCTGGAGCGTGGCGATTTGTTCCTGCTCACAAAAACGGACCAAAGCAGCAAGCTAAGCCGTTTGCAGCTGCGTCAAACCATTGCTCAATATAACGATAAGGCTCCTGTCATCGAAAGTATTCACCATCCCAAGAACTTTGTGGAAATTGCCGATTGGTACAAGGGCATCTCCGAAAACTTCAAGGATTTGGAGGAGCTGCGCGGCAAGGATGTTATGGTCTTTTCCGCTATCGGCAATCCGTCTTCCTTTGAGCAAACATTATCCAGCATCGGCTTAAATATCCTAGAGGCCGTGCGTTATCCAGACCATCACGATTATGGCATGCTGGAAATGCAATATATTAATGAGCGTGCTAGCAGTCTCAAGGCTGTGGCCATGATTGCTACTGCCAAGGACGCAGTAAAGATTCCTACTGAATTTATTTATTCTGCCCGTGAGATTCCGCTGTATATCCTGAACATGGATATTTGCATTACCGAGGGCATGGATAAGTTCCAAGAATATATTGATAACGCCATTAAGAAGGAGCTTGATAAAAAATGAAAGTACTTTGCGTGATTCCTGCTCGTTATGCTTCAACCCGCCTGCCGGGTAAGCCGTTGTCCCTGATTTGCGGCAAGCCCATGATTCAACGTGCATATGAGCGTGCCTGCCAAGCGCAGCTGCCCGATGAGGTAGTGGTTGCTACCGACAACGAGCTGGTGAAAAAGGCTGTGGAGGCCTGCGGTGGCAAGGCCATGATGACCTCTCCCGACCATCCCAGCGGCACCGACCGTTTGGCCGAGGTAGCGCTCAATTATCCCGATGTGGATGTTATTGTCAACGTACAGGGTGACGAGCCCATGATTCCGCCCGAGGTTATCGACCGCTTGGCAGCTGCCTTTACCGATGATGCAGAGCTGCAAATGGCAACCATGAAGGTGGTAATGGACGAGGCAGACTATAATAATCCCGCCGCTGTTAAGGTTGTCACCGATTTGAATGGTTATGCACTGTATTTTTCGCGCAGCCTGATGCCCTATCCTCGCAATAAGCCGGAGGGCTATAAGGTTTATAAGCATGTAGGTATTTATGCATATCGTCGCAGCTTCCTGTTAAAATATGCTGCGCTCACTCCCACTCCGCTGGAGCGAGCCGAAAGCTTGGAGCAGCTGCGCGCATTGGAAAATGGTTATAAAATTAAGGTTCTGGAAAGCGATTTCCAGGGCATTGGTGTGGACACCCCCGAGGATTTAGCAGCAGTTAACGAGCTGTTCGCCAAGATGAACAAATAGGAGGTTATTATGCAAATTATAAAAGTTGGCAATTATCAAGTTGGTCAGGGTCATCCGCTCATGCTCATGGCTGGCCCCTGTGTATTGGAGGGCTATGAGCGCAGCCTTATGATTGGTCAGCGCACTAAGGCTATTTGCGAGGAGCTGGGCATTCCCTATGTATTTAAGGCTTCCTTTGATAAGGCCAATCGTTCTTCCTACGCCTCCTTCCGCGGCCCCGGCATCGAAGAAGGCCTTAAGCTTTTGGCTCAAATCAAAAAGGATTTGGGCGTGCCCGTAGTTACCGATATTCACGAGCCCTGGCAGGCTGAAAAGGCTGCCGAGGTGGTAGATATTCTGCAAATTCCGGCCTTCTTGTGCCGCCAAACCGATTTGGTGTGGGCAGCAGCCAAGACTGGCAAAGCAATTAACGTTAAAAAGGGCCAATTTTTGGCACCCTGGGACATGAAAAACGTTATTAAAAAGGTGGAGGAAGCAGGCAATACCAATCTGATGCTGACCGACCGCGGCACTAGCTTTGGCTACAACACGCTGGTGACCGATATGCGCGGCCTCGCTATTATGCGCGAGCTGGGCTATCCCGTAGTGATGGATGCAACCCACAGCGTGCAAATCCCCGGCGGCCAAGGCACCTCCAGTGGCGGCCAAAGCCAGTATGTACCCCACATGGCACGCGCCGCAGCGGCAGTTGGCATTGATGCGCTCTTCCTCGAGGTACACGATAACCCTGCGGAAGCACTGAGCGACGGCCCCAACATGGTGCGCCTGGATAATCTTAAGAAGCTGCTCAGCGACGTGCTGGCCATCGATAAGATTGTGCGTGGCTAAGCTTTAGCACTTTATTAGCAAGTTTTTAGATGTAGATATACTTCAGAAAGGTGGCAGATTTATGCAAGCAATGCTGGAGCATGCGCAGGATGTGCTGCGCATGGAAGCAGAGGCCATTTTAGAGCTTGTGCCTCGTATAGATGAAAATTTTGCAGCAGCGGTAAACCTGATTTTGGAATGTGAAGGCCGCACTGTTATTACTGGTATGGGTAAAAGTGGTCTTATTGGTCGCAAAATGGCGGCTACGCTTGCCAGCACCGGTACCCCGTCCTTTTATCTGCACCCGGCCGAGGGCATCCATGGTGATTTGGGCATGGTAACCGCCGCCGACGTTGTCATCGCGCTGTCCAACAGTGGCGAAACCGGCGAGGTTTTAAATATTTTGCCGTCCCTGCGCCGCATCGGTGCCAAAATCATCGCCATGGTGGGCAATGCTAATTCCACCCTGGGCAAGAATGCAGACGTAATTTTAGATGTGGGCGTTTCTAAGGAAGCATGCCCCTTGGGCCTGGCACCTACCAGCAGCACCACTGCTGCCTTGGCCTATGGCGATGCGCTGGCCCTTGCGCTTTTAAAGAAGCACAATTTCACCGCCAGCCAGTTTGCTATTTTCCATCCCGGTGGCAGCCTTGGTCGCAAGCTGCTCCTCACCGTGGGCAATATCATGCACAAGGGTGACGAAAACCCCACCGTTTTGGCAGATACCACCGTGCAGGATGCACTGTTCGTTATTACGGATAAGGGCCTTGGCGCCGTCTCCGTAGTTGATGAAAATGGCATTATGCAGGGCGTGCTCACCGATGGCGACATTCGCCGCGGCCTGAGCAAGGGCGTGGACTTTTTGCAGCGCCCCGTGCGCGAGCTGATGACGGCCAACCCCAAAACTATTACGCAGGATAAGCTGGCCGCACAAGCACTGCACCTTATGGAAAGCAACAAACCCAAACCCATCACGGTTTTGCCCGTGCTGGATGAAAATAGAAAAGTTATTGGCCTATTGCATATGACCGACCTGGTACGTCAGGGAGTGGTATAAAATGTCGGGTAACGATGAAAAGGTTTTGGCCTTGGGTAATTTTAAGGTCAATGTACAATATAAAACAAAGCAGGAGCTGAGCGCCGAGACCTTAACGGCCTCGCTGCAAAAAATCAAGCTCCTTGCTCTTGATGTGGATGGTGTGCTCACCGATGGCACCATTTACATTAGCCCTGCGGGCGAGGTTTTTAAGGGCTTTAACGCCAAGGACGGCATGGGTATTAGCTGTGCGCTGCGCAATAATTTGCAAATTGCCGTGATCACCGGCCGCCAAAGCCCCATTGTGGAGCGTCGCTGTGAGGAGCTGGGCATTAAGCTCTTTATGCAGGGTGTTAAGGATAAGCGCCTTGCGCTGCAGAAAATGGCCCAGGAGCTGGGGCTTACACGCGAAGAGATTGCCTATATGGGCGACGATTTAAACGATATTCCTGCCTTTAAGGCTTCGGGGCTCAACTTTGTGCCCGCCGATGGCTCCATCGAGGTTTTGGCTGTGGCTGATATCATCACTAAGGCCAAGGGCGGACGCGGCGCCGTGCGCGAAGCCATTACCATGATTCTTGCAGCGCAGGATAATTGGGAGCAAATTGTTAATTCCTATCTCACAGCTGGCCAAGGAGATAAACAATAATGTGGTTATATTATTTATTAAAAACAATGAGTACAATCATATCCTGGCTGCCCTATAAGCTGGTAGTGAACATTGGCAGGGGCGTAGGACATTTGTACCACAAGATAGCAAAAAAGCAGCGCATCAGAGCGGAGGAGACCATCAAGGAGCGCTTGGGCTATAGCGATGAGCAGGCCAAGGCTACTATTAAGCGCCTCTTCGTAAATTTGGGCATGACCTTTATGGAAATCATGTATATGCCTGCTTTGAATAAGGATAATATTCGCGGGTTAGTAACCTTCGACAGGCCTGATATCCTGTGGGAAGCAGTGCACGAAAACAAAGGCGTTGTCATGCTGGCCTGCCACATGGATAACTGGGAATGGCTTGGTGCAGGCCTGGCGCTGAACGGCTTCCCGCTGAGCGCGGTGGAAAAGCCCCAGCCCAATCGTGTTTATAGCGATTTTATGAACGAGCTGCGCCGTGGTGCGGGCCAAGAAATTTTTGCCCGTGGCACTAGCGAGATTTTGGGCTGTGCGCGCGCCATGAAAAAGGGCCGCATGCTGGGCCTCATTGCCGACCAGGATGGCGGCTATGACGGAATCTTCGTGCCGTTCCTAGGCAAAATGGCTTCCACACCCAATGGTCCTGCTTATTTTGCGCGCAAATTTAAGGCGCCGATTATCCCTATTTTTATCGTGCGTAAGCCCGATGGCTACGGTCATCAGGCCATTGTTAAGGACCCCATTCGTTACGAATTTACCGGCGATGCCAAAGCTGATGATTACAACGTAACCTTGAAGATGACGCAAGAGGTCGAAAAAATTATCAAAGAATATCCCGATAACTGGATTTGGTTCCAGCATCGTTGGAATACACCCTACACACCACCTGAGGAGGACGGCAAGGCTGATGAAAAATAAAACAACAATCCTGTCCATTGTGGCAGGCATAGTAGTGGCTGGTTGCCTCATTGCTTGGCTCATGCTCAGTGGTGATAAGCCGGTGAATGTGCCCTTGGGCAATGGCGTGAGCGCTCAGCTCAATGCTTCCCTAAAAAACAGTGTTTTGCAGCGCGAAAAGGATGGCCAAAAGCTGTGGGAATTTACTGTGGCCGAGGTTATTAACGACAAGGCTAAAAACACTGCCTATTTAAAGGGCATTAAGGGTAAGGTTTATCGTAAGGATGGCAGCTATATGGATATTGTAGCCGATAAGGGTGAGGCTGCCATGAATAAAAACGATTTTTCGCTGGAAGGCAATGTAAAGGCTATTTTGAATACTGGCGGCGAGCTTTATGCCGATAAGGTTACTTGGAACCAGGGCAAGGAGCTGATTACTGCCATTGGCCATGTTAAGCTAGTGAAGGAGCCCTACACTGCTATTGCAGATTGGGCACAAACCACCAGTGCTTTCCAAAAGCTCAAATTAAAGGGTAATGCTAAAGTTACGAAAGGCGGCGAATAGAGTGAAAATCAGTAACAAGATTCTTTTGGCAGCTACCTGCGCCCTGCTGATTATGGGAATGACTGCTAGCGCTTGGGCAGCTGCTCCCTCCAAGTTTAGCGTGCAGGCTGACGAAATGGAATATGATTTACAAACAGGTGATGGCGAAGCCAAGGGCCATGTGGTAATTATCGAAACCACCGGCAAGGCTACCGCTGATTATGCAAAATTTAACAGCAAAAAGAAAACTAGCACCCTGATGGGCAATGTTGTGGCCGACCGCGAGGATGCGCACATCGTGTGCAACGAATTCGTGGCTCACAACGAAAACGATATGTCCGCTATTGGCAGCGCCGTGATTACTAAAGAAGGCAAAAGCCTTAGCGCCGATAGAGTGGACTACTTTAAGCAGCGCCAATATGCCGAAACAGTGGGCAACTGGGCTCGCTTAACTGATGTGGATGGCAGTGTTATGAATGCCGCCAAAATTGATTATGATCTGGCTAAGGGCGTGGCCAATGCCTATGGCGGCGTGGATATTAAGAGCGACGCGCGTAACCTCACTGCGAAAGCCGACAGCGCCGTTTATAAAACCGATAAGGGAGGCTATGTTGAGCTGGTGGGCAATGCAACAGCTACCCAAAATGGTAACACCATCTCCGGCAATAAGCTGCGCTTGAACAATACTAATGTGGCTGTAGCCGATGGCGATGTACGAATTCACTATGTTCCCGAACGCAAGCCCGCTGCACCTGCTGCTGATGCCAAGTCCGCCGAGGTAAACGCTACCGAAGTAAAGGCTAAAGAGCAGGGCCTGGCTTAGATAACGGAGGAAACTAGCTTGATTATTGAAACAAACAATCTTGTGAAAATTTATAATGAGCGCCATGTAGTTGATGAAGTGAGCATCAGCGTGGAGCAGGGCTCCATCGTAGGTCTTTTAGGACCCAACGGTGCCGGCAAAACCACCACCTTCTACATGATCGTGGGCATCGAAAGGCCGGACGCAGGCGTAGTTACCCTGGACGGCAGAGATATTTCCGGCATGCCCATGTATGAGCGCGCTCGTGCTGGTATTGGCTATCTGCCTCAGGAGGCTTCTATTTTTAGCAAAATGACGGTAGAGGACAATATCATGGCTATTTTGGAAACCACCGATATGGGCCATGACGCCAGAGTGCAAAAGATGAACGACCTCATCGAGGAATTTCGCCTAGGCCATGTGCGCAAAAGCGAGGGCAAGGCGTTATCCGGTGGCGAACGCCGCCGCGTCGAAATTGCCCGTGCGCTGGCTACGGACCCGGCCTTCATCCTTTTGGACGAGCCCTTCGCCGGCATTGACCCCATCGCCGTAGCCGATATTCAAGGCATGATTGCTCATTTGGCTAAGCGTGGCATCGGCATTTTAATTACCGACCACAATGTGCGCGAAACCTTGAGCATCGTGGATAAGGCCTATATTTTGGCCGATGGCAAAATTTTGCTTCACGGCGATAGCAATACTATTGCCAACGACCCCATTGCCCGCAAATATTATTTGGGCGATAATTTTAGCATGTAGGAGGAAGGAAAGTGCGATTACGTTTATTAGACCGTTATGTGCTGAAGGAGCTGCTGTATCCCTTCATATTCGGCGTTGCTTCCTTCTCCAGCATCTTTATTGCCAGCACCATGCTGTTCAAGATTACCCAGTATATTACCCAATATGGCGCATCCATTGAGACCATCGCGCGCCTCTTCATGTATAATATGCCGGAAATCATCAACTACACCTTCCCCATGTCCATGCTTTTGGCAGCGCTCATGGCCTTTGGCAAGCTCAGTGGTAGCAGCGAAATCACCGCCATGAAGGCCGGTGGCGTAAGCTATTATCGCATTGTAGCACCGGTTTTGGTGGTTGGCTTTGTAGTGAGCATGTTCTCTTTGGTATGGGCTGAAAAAATGGTGCCCTTTTCCAAGGCAGAGGCCAAGCGCATCTTAAACGAGGAAATTAAGCACAATACCCGTCCTACCACTCAGGACCATGTAGTTATCAAAACCATTAGCGGCAGCACCCAAAGGGGTACCTATGCTAATAAATTTGACGAAAAAAAGGGCAAAATGACCGATATCACCATCGAAGAGTTTGAAAAGGGCAAGATTGCCCGCATTCAAACTGCCAAGGAGGGCTATTGGGAAAATGGCAGCTGGCGCATCGTGAACGGCAACGTGTTTGCCTTAAACGACCAAGAGGGCGTCACCAGTACCGCCAGATTTAAGGAGCAAATCATCCCCTTAAACTTTTCTCCCAAGCAAATTTCTTGGGAGCAAAAGGACCCTGAGGAAATGACTATCCGCGAGCTGAGAGAATACATCGGCATGCTGGAGAAGCAGAAGAGCCCCACCAACCGCCAGTGGTGCGAAATTTTTATGCGTATCAATATACCCTTGGCTAGCTTCTTCTTTGCTATGATCGGCGCCTGCCTGGGCACCCAAAAGCAAAGAACCAGCTCCTCCATCGGCTTGGGCATCAGCGTGCTGGTAATCTTTATCTATTACGCCGTTATGACCTTTACCACAGGCATGGGTAAGGGTGGCGCTATGCCCCCGCTGCTGGCCTGTGCAATGCCCAATATCATTTGCTTGGGTATTGGCTTATATTTGATGAAGAAAAAGAACGTTTAGTAACGGATAAACTTTGAGAAAGGAGGTGGACATTTGGTTGGTATTAGATTAATTATCATTATGGCCATTGTTGGAGGTTTTATTGCCTATCTGGCAGATAAAATGGGCAGCAAGATTGGCAAAAAGAAAATGTCCATCTTCGGCCTACGCCCCAAGCATACTTCAATTCTGCTAACTGTTGCCAGCGGCACGATTATTGCCGTGCTCACTATTGGCGTCATGGCTATTTCCTCCCAAAGCGCGCGCACTGCTCTTTTTGGTATGGATAAGCTGCAGCGGGAGCTTAAGCTGCTGAACATTGAAAAGGCAGATGCTACACTGGCTTTAAACGAAGCCAAGGGCAAGGTGGAGGAGCAAAATAAAAAGATTAGCGAGCTGGATACTAAAATGCAGGCCAGCATTGCTGAAAACGATGCCATGGAGTCCAAGCTGGCCGAGGTTAATGCTATGTACAGCAAAGCTCAGGAGGCGCTGACCAGCCTTACTGAGTCCAAGGCGCTGCTGACCAGCGAAATCGGAGAGTTGGAAAAAACCACGGACGCCCTGCGCAAGGGTATTATCAATATGCGTGAGGGCCAGGTGTACTACCGTGCGGGCGAGCTTGTATATGCCGGCGTAATGCGCGGCGGCCTTAAGCACGATGCCAATGTGGCGCAGGTAAACTGGCTCTTGCAAAATGCTAACGAAGCAGCGCTGGAGCGACTGGGCATGCAGCAGCAAAAGGACCAGCCCCTGCAGGCTATTTGGCTATCTAAGGGTGTAGTGAATAACGCTGTTGCCGCCTTGGATAAGAGCAAGGGTAATTTGTTCTTTAGAGTGCGCACGGTGGCCAATATCATCGTGGGCGAGCTGGCTGTGTGCGAAAGCGAAATCTTTGAGAATCAGTTCATTTATCCTGATGGTACCCTCATTTACAGCGTAGACTACGACCTAAGTAAGGGAACCACTACGCACGATAATTTGCTGATGGAATTTTTAACACAAATCAATCATCAGGCAGTGCAGGCAGGCGTTTTGCCCGACCCCTTAACGGGTAAGGTGGGCAATATGGATGCCGCTACCATGATTGAAACTAGTAATGCTATTCGTCGTACTAACGGCGCCTTCACCATAAATGCCTATGCCAAGGGTGATATCACCACTGCGGGCCCTGTAAGGCTGCGCTTAGAGGTTGTGCCCAAGGCTGAAAAGAGAGCGACTAATGACTAAGGCTGATCTATTTTTGGGTATTGACCCCGGCCGCAGCAAAACAGGCTTGGCTCTGGTGGATGGCACGGGTGCGATTGTGGCGCTGCACATCGCGCAAACTGAGTGTATGGCGGAGGAGCTAAAGTCCTTTGCCGCTAACGCCAAGATTTGCGCCATTATCATGGGCGATGGCACTAATAGCAAGAAAATTGGTGCCGTGGTGCACAGTGTATTTCCCCTGCTGCCGCTGCATATTGTGGGGGAGGCCCACAGCACGGAGGAAGCCCGCACTTTATATTGGCAGGTGAATCCGCCCCGGGGCTGGCGCAGGCTGGTGCCGCTAGGCATGCTGGTGCCAAGCGAGCCACTGGATGCTTATGCAGCCGTGGTGCAGGTTAAGCGGTGGCTAAGCCTGCAAGGAACTACTAAAGATTAAAAACAAGGCTATGTTGCCAAGTGCGCTGGTGCACGGGCTTCATAGCCTTTTGTGTAGATTTTTGTGTTTTAATGAGGAGGAATTTGTGATGAGTACATTAACCGATTTAAATAGCAAAGACTTTTTAACTGCCTTGGCTAGCAGCGCACCGGCTCCGGGTGGTGGTGGCGGTGCTGCTATGGCAGGCGCCTTGGCAGCGGCGTTGGCTTCCATGGTGTGCAATTTGACCATTGGCAAGGAAAAATTTGCCCAACAGGAGCCCGAGGTTAAATGCTTGCTGGACGAGGCCGAGGAGGTGCGCCAAACCCTGCTTAATTTGGTAGAGGATGACGCGGCTGTGTTCAACAGCTTTATGGCCTGCTACAAGCTGCCCAAGGCTACGGACGCAGAAAAGGCTGCGCGCACTGCTGCCATCCGCGCTGCTGCTAAGCAGGCGGCAGAGGTGCCTTTGGCCATCGCTAGAGCATCCTACAGGGTGCTGCAGCTGGCGCAAAGACTGGTGACTATTGGTAACCACGGCGTGATTACCGATGCGGCCTGCAGTGCGCTTTTAGCACGTGCTGCGCTGCGCTGCGCCGAGTACAATGTGCGCATCAATTTGGGGCTCACTAAGGATGAAGAGTACAATCACAAGGTGGCTGCAGAGCTAAACAATTTGCTCAAGACGGCCGAGGAGCTGGAAGAGGAAGCATTAGCTGTGACGGATAGAGTGCTGGGATAAGCACTTGACGGTAAGCTATTTTTCACGTATAATAATAATGTTACGGAAAGGTGGCCGAGTGGTTTAAGGCTCCAGTCTTGAAAACTGGCGAGGGTGCAAGCCCTCCGTGGGTTCGAATCCCACCCTTTCCGCCATTTTGTTCTGTAAAAAAGAATCCATTTGGCAAGGGGCAGTTGATTAATTTCGAAAAAACTGCTAAATGAGGGAAATAATGCTTGCCAAAAGGCAGCGTTTGTGTTATACTTATATAGTAGTCTAATGGAGTGGTACTCAAGCTGGCTGAAGAGGACGGTTTGCTAAATCGTTAGACGGTTTACCCCGTGCGTGGGTTCGAATCCCACCCACTCCGCCAACACAATAAACAACGGCTTTGTAGAGATAATCTACGAAGCCGTTTTTATTTATATGGTTTTAACCA
>USBV01000038.1 GCA_900553055.1 uncultured Phascolarctobacterium sp. | reverse complement strand
GCTCAGTGCTGCTACGGCTTTAGCAGCTGTTCCTAGCTTGATGGACAATGCCAAGCTGCTTTCCAATGCGGATAGAGCTAAGGTGGTACGCGCTCTCCAGCAAGTCGAGAACAAATACAATGTGCGTGTGGGCGTGGTTACCGTAAAGAGCATTGGCAGTCAAAAGCCCGGTGATTTTGCTAATCAGCTCATCGATAAGGCCTATAATAATGGCCCCAATGGCAATATGGTGCTGTTGCAGGTTGTGGACCAACGCAAATGGTATATCAGCACCGATAAAAAGCTGAAGTCCGTTGTTGTGGGTAACGAAGGCGTGGAATACATGAGCAAGGCCTTTGTTCCCTACTTGAAGAACAATGACTATGCCGGTGCCTACACTGTGTATGCTACTAAAGCAGGCGAGCTCTTGGGCTATTACCAAAAGCATGGCAAGGGTTGGAAGCCGGAGAAGCCATTCCCGTGGATGGCTCTGGTGGGCGCTCTAGTGGCCGGTGCTGCCGGTGCTTATATCTATCGCAGCACCTTGCTTTCTTCCATGAGCAATGTGCGCCAGCAGGTGGAGGCCAATGCTTATTTGAATAAGGAAAGTTTTGATTTGCTGGTTACCGAAGATACCTATATGTATACCAATGTAAGTGTTGTGCCGCGCTCTAAGAGCAATGATTCCAGTGATGACGGCTCTGTGACCGACAGCAGCAGCGATGGTGATCATGGTGGTGGCGGCGGCGACTATTAACTGAGGTTGCAGCTGCCAAAGGAGGTTATATGCGTAAAGCAAATATGGACAGTGGCTTTTTCCTCTGTTTTTTGGCTAATCTATTGCTCAACTGCGAGTGGGCTTTGATTGCATTGCTATTGTGGGCAATCAGCTATTGGTTTGGCCTTAGCTGGTATCCGGCGGCGGCTATAGCCGCACTATGGGTGCTGGTAGCCTTTAGCGTAACCTCGATTTTGGCGTGGAGCAGCGGTGCAGATAGCTTTCCCACTAATAAGGACCTGCCCAATGTGAATCCTTATTCCAATGGCAGGGGTAGGAGCACCCATGATGAGAAAAAAGAGCAATAGCGTTTGCGAATGAACATGGATGCCGAGGAGGAACCGTCCAAGGCTCCCTTTAAACGAAACAACAAATATTATGGCAAATAGGAGATGATATTATGTTGAAAAAATTAGGCTACAGCATTATGGTCGGTTTGTTGGGCTGCAGCGTAATTGCTGGCTGTGGCGGTGGTGATAAGAAGGACGGTTCTGGCGATAGTGGCTCCGCTCCTGCTGCAACTACAACTACTACGAAAAAGGCTGATGCAGAGCTCAAGTTTGGCCTCTATAGAGCTAAAATGTATAAGGTGGAAAACTCCGCCATGCTCTTTTTGCAAAACAGAAACAACCGTCCCAAACGCTTAACCATCGATGGCAAGTATTTATATGCTATGAACGAGCAAAAATACCTGGCTAGGCTTATTATCGATGCTAATAAGAAGACCATCACCATGGATAATCCTACCTTGGCTAGCGGCCTGTGGGAAAACGCTCAGCTTTCTGCCAACGGCTATGGTGTTTTCTTCTTAAAAAATTCCCGTCCGTACTTCCTGGCTAAATCTGGCATCAGAGAGGTGGTAGTCGACGGTCAACACCGCCATATTGAAGCTGTCGATGACCGCATCGGTTATGAATATATGAACCAAAACGAGGTGCATAAGGTTGAATTGAAGAGCAATGGTGTCGTATCCAAGAGGCTGGGTTTAGCGCGTCCGGAATTCACCGTGCGCCGTGGTGGCAAGGATAGCATTGGTGCCAATGTAATGCTGCTGAGCGATAGGGATGGCTTCTACTGCTTCGGGCAGGCCATTGAAGGTCGCAGCGTAGGCAGGGGCGTATATTATAATAAGAACTATAAGCTGATTGCTTCCTATGGTCCTTCCTATAAGAAGGGCGCTATCAGCCAGGATAAGGGCTATATAGGCATGCTGGGTGATGCAGTTGTAACCGATAGATTTGTGCTTATGTGCGACAAGGGCAAGGCTTTGGTAAATCTGTACGACAAGAAGAGCGGCCGCTGCCATGGTGCATTGACTTTCTCCGAGGTTGGTGGCCCGAACAGCACCTATATCAGCATGGCGACAATCGAACGTAACAAGGTGCTGGTAGTGGCAGGCAATCCCAATGATAAGCAGAAGTTGGATAGACTCTGGATTATGGAGCTATAATTTAAAACAAACAGATGCTCCACATTACGAATGCAATAGGAGTCTAAATCGAACTCTTTGTCCATATCCCACCCTAAAAACTCCTTTGGGGTGGGTAATTATCCTCAAATTTACCTTATAATAGTGTCAACTAAACTGCCAAAAAGGTTTATCGTGCATCTTGGAAGGAGGATATATTTATGCATAGAAAAATAGTCGGTTCCGTTTTATTGGGCGTATTAATGTTGGCCAACTCTGCCTTGGCAGCTTTACCTAAAGAAGGGGTGTACGAGAAACGTAGTGCAGTGGGAGTTTTAGAGGCGCGCATGTATGTTATGGGTGAGCAGGGTGCTACTAAATATACCTTCGGTTATGGAAATGATACTACACAAATTATTTGGCTAGAAGGCTTTCTGCCTAATGGAGAAAGGCATTCTGAATTTGCAACTAAATATGTCTGGAAAACAGACAGTATTGGTGCAGCAGAAGCTGCCTTGATTTTAGATCGTGAGGAAATTGATGAATTAAAAAATGGCAATGTTGCTACGCCAATTTACGCACAGGATATGGCTATTTTTTCCTTTGACGATAATGGTGGGGCTAAGGTTAATGTTGGACAAGGCTTTACTGGTGAACCTGAAAGCTGGAAAAATGGCCAGGCTGCTGCTTCCTTGAGCGGCAAATACAACTATGTTGCTAATAACCTAAAATTTACCCCTATAAGCTTAGCCTATGTTCATGAAAGCACTTGTAATCCCGACCGCTTTTATAAAGCAGAGGCTGTAAATCAGGAATGGAACCAGGAAAAGATTCGTATCAACGCCAATGGAACTCGTTATGAATGCGTTGAAAACCTTATGGAGCGTGGCTATTTAGTGAAAATAGATGCTACTCTTGGCAATGATGTGAATATGCGTGGTTGGACTGGCCGTGGCGTCTTGCTAGGCTCTGAGGTACGTATGCGTGCTAATACAACTACAGATGCTAAAATTGTAGGAATGCTAGACTTGAACGAGTCCGTTGAGGTTTTAGGGTATGAAAAGGGCCTAGATGGTCGAGGCTGGTATTATGTAAAAAAAGAGAATGGATTAGAGGGCTTTGCTGCAGCTCAGTTTATTGATTTAAGATAGGCTAATGTGATAATAAGTTATTTTGCAAGCTATTATTATATAGGTATTGTGAGGTAAATTATGAAAAAGAAAATTTTAGGAGTGGCTGCTGCTCTAACCTTATTAAGCTCCATAGCTTTAGCTGCTCCCCAATCTGGGGTGTATCAGCAAATGTATGCTGATGGGAGATTAAAAAGTGTAGTTACCATACTGCATAATCCTGGTACTGCGGATTTTATGTCACAGTATAGCCTAGGTGATAATACTTACGTTTGTTTTGATGCGTTGGATAATAATGGTTACGAAATAGAGAATTATGCCTCCAAGCTAGAGGAGACTAGCAGCGGCTATGCTGTCTCTGAGAAATGCTTTGTAATTAATACTGCAAACATAGCAAAATGTAACCAACAGGAGCTGTTTAAGGTTGATGCTGTTAAAAAGCAGGGGCCAGTTATTAGCTTTGCAGGTGATGATAGATTAACAGTAAATGGAGCGGGTTCAAAATACGATGGCGAGTACTATTTTAGTCCCAGAAGTAAGCCTCAGGCCAATAATGCTTTAATGCTTTACGCTTATGAGACTGCAAGAAACGTTAATCTTTTTGAAGAGGGCACTGGAGCAAACACTTATCGCATTAGTCAATATGATTTTGCACCCTGGGTTAATCGCGTTGAGCTATATTATAATTACGGAAGCCAAGGAGATTACTCCGAGAACGTTCTGATGGACAACGAGTTTAATATAGTTATGAAATGTATTACGGAAGGTAATGCTAGCTACAAGCCTTTTTTTGTTAGTGATAAATATGTTGAATGGGCAGAAAATGGCTTAGCTTCCTTTAAGACAGCGGTCGGTGGAGACGAAAGCTCTTTGTATATGCATAGATATTTAGCAAGGTCCTTCCCTGAGCTGACAAAATCCAATAATATGACCTTAGTTTTCAAGGACTTATATGGTGGTGAGGGCGAAAATGCCGTATTTACTCGCCTTTATGATTTAGTTAAGGACGCTGATGGAGTGAAGGTTCTAGCAGCTAGTGTTGGTCATTCGGACAACGATGCAATGCAGGTAAAGAAATATATGGGCCTTAGGAACATCACAGGTGATGAAGTACGTGTCCGTAAGGATCCAAATACTGATTGCGATATATTAGGCTATGTTAATAAGGGCGATCTGGTTGAGGTACTGGGTTTAGTAAACCAAATTGGTGAAGCCTTTGGTAATAAATGGGCAGCTATTCGTTTATCCAATGGTAATATTGGCTATGTTTCTACTATGTTCATTGCTGGCATAAGCAATTAATGTATGTTTAGAATTAATAAGTTGAGGCTTAAATGATGTTTAATTGGAAAAAACTTATAATGGGAGCCGCTGTAGGTGCTTTTTGCCTAGGATTGAGTTATGCTGCTCCCGGCTATGCAAATAGTGTAGTTCAGGTTAGCAATAAAATAGAATACGTGAAAATATCGCCCGAGGAGGCAGCTTTTAGAGATAAAAGAACCGGTAACTCTATGTATGTTGTAGAGGATAGACAGCAAGGCCTCTATAAAATTACCTGTATAGAGGATGAGTATAAGGATGTCTTCAAGCTGGATGAGACCTGGCGTGGCTTTAAGGGTAGCCGCGATACCATTGCCAATGTGGGCTATGTTAATAATAGTATGCATGATATAGAAAGTGCCTATATGGATGAGGTTGCCTATCATAGCTATCATCAGGTTAAAGATATTGCAGATGGGGTAGGAGCGCTGCCGAATCATTTCGAAACTCATTATATTTATAATGATATTGATGGCAAAATGTTTTTAGCAGCAACCTGTAAGGTAAATAATGAGCCTAGTACTGAATTTAATATCCTTGGTGGCTACAAGTTTATTAATGGTACGGAGGTACGCATGCACGATGCTGCCAACCTGAACAGCAACATTATGGGCTATTTTAACCAGAACGAGCGTGTCTATGTTTATGGCTATGAAAATGTTGATTATAGTGCACAGCTTCCTAATGGTTGGGCTTACGTTAAACGTGAGAATGGGCAGGCTGGCTATGTAGCAGCCCAGTTTGTACAACGTGCTCCCATGTGAGGAAAGTATATTGAAAAATACTGAGGAAAGCATCAGTACATTTTATAACTTGTTGTGCTTTTATGTATAAGTATGCTTGGCCCTATAGCCTACGTATAAAAAAATTATAAAGAGGTGACTAATATGAATAAGTTTGGTAAATTGTTAGTAGTTAGTGGAATGCTTGCTGCAATGGCATTTTTTGCAGGCTGTGGCGGAGATAAAAAGCCTGCAGAACCTGTTAAACCGGCAGAGCCTGCAAAAACTGAAGCGACTGCTAAAAAAGAAAAGATTCGCCTTTATACTGATGAGCAGCTGAAGAAAATGACACCGGCTGAACGTGCTGAGGCGCGCAAGAAGGAGTATCGAGCTAATCTGACACCTCAGCAATTACGTGCTCATTTAATCACTGATAAGCCCGAGCATACTAAATTTGAAGAAATGAGTAAAGCGAAATATCCTAACCTGAAATGGGGTTCCGTTGGTCATAAGTATAAAAATATGCCAGTTGAGGGTGAAGTGCTTTATAGCTATACTCGTACTATTGATGATAGTGCACCTAAATTTAAAGATGATAAGGGCCGTGAGGTTAAAGGCCGGGAGTCCTATACTATCAAAGTTCTATATGGTGCTTGCAAGGGCCAATGCGTAATTGAAGCTACTGATGAGCATGTTGTAAAAATGGACCCTGCTACCTATAAAAAACCTAAAGTTGAAAAGAGCACCATCATTCCCTTCGATAAGACCTATGTTCGTCATGAAGAAAATGGCAAGAAATGGGTTACTCACGAAAAATGTGGCACTAAATAAAGGATCAAATCTAAATATAAAAACCAGGATGCTAAAGTCCTGGTTTTTATAGTAAAATGATAATAGCAAAATAGTTAATTGTTTGTGTTTGTTAAGGCGGGATTTTGAATGAAAAGAATATATAGTTTCATAATCATGGTAGCTTTACTCATTACAGCTTTTGCTATTTCTGGTTGTTTCCCACCTAATTATTCCAAGGAACAGGCAAAGAAGATTGTCAATGAACATAAGCATGAGGCTTTAGCCTGGTTCTCTAAAAATTTGCCTGCTGCCAAGCCTGACTCCGAATGCGAGGCCTATGCTACTGGGTTGGACCTTTTTGGAGCTATAAAAGGGTCATATAAGGTAAATGGAAAAAGCTATGACTTTGTTTTTGACTATAACACAAAAAGTATGTATGTGGGTGAAGGCTATGAAGAGACCTGTGCGCTTGTAAAAGCAGCTATTCTTAAGGAATTTAATTATTCTGCTCAGAAAACTAAGGTAAACTTCCATGGTTATAGCCTCAAATTAAAAAGCGAAAATGATAAACCTCATAATCCTATGCAAAATAACCAAGGCAAGGAAATCAGAACAAAGCTTTTAAAGCTAATTCCTGCTAAAATTAGCCCGCAGGAATTTGCTCAAAAGGTTTTGGCGCCAGGTACCAATGAGGAATTTACATTCTATATTGATGTTTATGGAGATTCCTTCCCAAAGTATGAACCTGAGAAGCTGGCTAAATTTAAGAATTTAGGCGTAATTATGTGTTTTATTCCCGTTGATATTGAGAAGAATGCCCGGACTGTATATAAAAAATATTATTCTATTAAGGGTATAGAGGAGTATGTTTGCCATCTGACGAAGGTAGAGGATGGCTTTTACGCAGGTTATGAAGCTAAATGGTCTCCGCAGCTAGAGAGCAAGGCTAAGATTACAAAAAAGGCATCTAAGAAATTCCTTTTGGAGATTCCCAAAACGGCTAACCCTATCTTCTTTAGCAAGGATAAAAAAATGTTAGTGCATAGCTTTAAAAATTCCAAAGGGAATCTGATTGAAAACGTTATTGCTGATGAGTTTACCATGTCTGTTCCCGGAATACCTGCCTTTAAGCAGCACGGCCTGAAGCTTGTTGTAAAGGATGAGTATGCTCATGGCTATAGTGCTACCCGTGTTAGCTTAGTTGAAGGAGCATATCACGTAAAAGAGTTAGGCCTCTTCGATATTGACTATTGGAGACTGAAGTATTTTCATGATTGAGGAGAAAACGAGGAATACTATGAAACTTACATTCTTAAAGCATTCAAAAAAATTAATAGTAGGGGCAGCCTTAGCTATTAGCTGTTTTGGTATGGCCTCTGTAGCTTTTGCTGAGGCAAAGGCTATGGAATTTGAGCATATTTTGAGAGCCTGCTATACCCATAATATGTGCAATGAGTTTTATATTAGAAATGCCAATATGTACAAGCATCCTCTCAATGGCTGGGGCGAGATAATCGCCAGAGAAGAAAGTGGCAAGGACGGTAGTGTTACTAAAACCTGGTTAATTGGCCAAGTTAACGATGGTCCGACTAATGACGTTTTATTTTACATTCAACGTCAGGTAGTGCAAAAGATAGACGGTAGTGGTAAAACTATTTCCTGGAAGTATGATGATGTTGATTATAGTTTAATCATTTATCCTCAGAGTGAATACTCCTTTAATGTAGCAAAAGCAAAAGGCGCTAGGGTGCCTAGCATTGATGTAGAGGGGGATTATATTTGCACGACAGAATATCCTATGATGTCCAATGAGGCAGCTATGTATGTGCTGGAAAGATTTATGAATGGCAGAAAAATCTATCGTAATATGCTTCAGGGCGCCTCGCTGCAGCACATTGGTAAGGATCTAGATGAAACCCATATCTTTAAAATAGTGGAGCAGCATCAGAATCATGTGGTGACTAGAGGCACCTTTGACGTAAATGCAGATGGCTCAATTTATGAGTATGACCCTGAAATGGAAAATTGGACTCTAATAACTAAGTAGACTATATTTAAAAGGATTAGTAAAGCATATAAGGGAGGCATATATTGTGCGTTTCAAAAGCTTAACTGTTGGTCTTGCGCTGGCGCTGCTTATGAGTACTCCTTTGGCAACGGAAGCAAGGGTCTATGAGAAGGAAGCAAGTACGGATTGCAATACCATTGATATGCAGGTTGGCAAAACCAGTGATTTTGTCGAAATACAAAATCATTATATGGTGAAGCGTGATTTGGCCTTCGTCTGCGCAAGAGATTTTGTGAAGCCGTATTTTAGCAAAAAGGGTATCACCTTAAGCGATGCGGAAGCTCATGCTGTAGCCTTTGGCGCCATGCAGCTGGAGGACGCTAAGCAGACTTCTAATAACAATGGCGAGTATGGCTATAAGGCAAAGGGCGTCATTTATGAGGACTGGCAGATGTCCGGTGTTTATGAAAACAAAAAGTTCATGCATGCTTATGTAGCCTTGCAAAAGGAAGTGCAGGCTATCAATGATGCCTATGCAGCTGTGGAGAATTTTTATCGCGACAAAAAGAATAGCCCCAGAATCGATGCCAAAACATTAAATTCCTTAAAGGAAAAAAATAATAGGCTGCTCGATGTTTATTACACCTTAGAAAATATGGAGCTCTATTGGCAACCCGGACATAAATTTGTTATGACCGGCGATGATGTAAACTTCCGCAGTGCTTGCTCTACCAATAGCGAGGTGCTCGACTCCCTGAGCCTTAATGAGGAGCTGCATCCTGTGACAGGTGAAATTTTAATGGGAGAGGGCCGTAGATGGGTGCAGGCCATCAACGCTAAGGGCCAAGATGGCTACGTGAGTGCCGATTACGTGCAGCTTAGGGATTAAACTGGAAAAAGCTAATTGCTAACAGATTGATTTGTGTAAAAGATGCGAGGCGATAATGATGTTCAAGAAATTATGTAAAGGCTTGGGCCTATTAGTAACAGCGGGCTTGCTGCTGTTGCAGAGCGCAGGCATTGCCGAGGCAGGCGTTTTAAAGGTGGGCGCTAAGGCCTATCCCTATGCGGAAATCCTTACTCAGGCGCAGCCCGTGCTGGTACAGCAGGGCGTGGAGCTGCAAATCGTAAAATATAGTGATGACTTTAGCCAGGAGCACATGCCCCTTCTTGATTTGCTAGAAGGCAAAATCGATGCTACCTTCCACCAAAGCGAATATTCCATGCGCTCCTTCACCAAGGAGCATGGCTTAAAAATCGAGCCCGTGTGCTCTGTGTTTTTAGAGCCCTTGGCAATTTATTCCGCTCAGGTGAAGAGCGTTGCTGATGCCTGGCCAGGCTCCCAAGTCATTATCCCCAATAATGACTACACCGGTCGTGCGCTGATGCTTTTGCAGGACATGGATATTCTCACATTGAGGAAGGGGGCTGGCTATAACGCTGACGTTGAAGATATCGAAAGGATGAACCGCCCCTTCAAGATAATTGTAGTGGACCCCACGGCTATGGCCGCCAATTATCAATACTTCCAGCTGGCAGTGCTGGATTATCAGCAAGCTATGCAGGCTAAGCTGGAGCCGTCCAAGAACGCTCTGTATTTTGAAAATGGCGCCAATCCCTTTGCCGCTATCGTAGCAGTGCGGGATGGCGAGCAAAAGCGGGAGGATATTCAAAAGCTGGTGGCTGCTTTACATGCTCCCAACATGGCTGATTTTATCAACTACAATTACGAGGGCCATTATTTAGCGGCTTTTTCCACTAATTTTTAGCGACGAGCCCGCCGGTTAACGGCGGACGTTGCGCTGATAAACAGTTATTGTTAAAAGCGTAAAATATAAGGAGGAATGAACATGAAAAAGATTACGAGTTTATTTGGCTGCTTAGCACTATCCATGTGCTTGGGCATGGCAACGCTGGCTCCTGCTACTCCGGCTGCAGCAGCACCGCGCGAAAAGGTAATTTTGGACGCGGATATGGTGGATTTGTTTGACGATGGCGTGGCTATGATGATGCTGGCAGACGCTCCCAATATGGACCTTAAGGGCGTGAGCATAGTTATTGGCAATACTTGGGTTGAAACTGGTACCGCCTCGGCTATTCGCCAGCTGGAGGGCTTTAAGCGCACTGATATTCCCGTGTATATGGGTGTGAACAAGGTGACTCGCGAGGATCGCTTTGCTAATTTTAAAGCTGAAAAGAAAAAATTCGGTCGTGGCTTTGACTCCCATTTGGGCGCTATTGGCTATGCTAGGCCCGAATCCTGGCAGACTGAATATCGCAAGAATTATAAGGCAGAGCCGGTTATGCAGCCGCAAAAGCAGGCAGCTCCCGACTTTATTATCGATACTGTGAAAAGATATCCTAATCAGGTGACGATTGTGGCCATCGGCAGTGCTGCCAACCTGGCTGCCGCCTTGGAAAAGGCTCCTGAAATTGCTAATCTTGCTAAGCGCGTAGTGTATATGGCCGGTGCCTTCTTCGTAGAGGGCAACGTAATGCCTACGGCGGAGTTCAATGTGTGGATTGACCCCGAGACCGCGAAAAAGGTTTATCGCGCACCTTGGAAGGAGCAAATCTTCCTGCCGCTGGATGTGTGCAGCAAGGAGCTGATGACGCAAAAGGATTTCGTAAATTTGGAAAACCGCATCAAGACGAAGCGCTTTAAGGATATGTGGGAAAACCATTATGCAACCCCGCTCTTCCGCAACAATCCTTCCTTCCAAAACTTTATTTGGGACGTTTTGGCAGCAGCTGTAGCCATTGATCCTACCGTTATCAAAGAATCCGAAACTCTGCCCATTGATGTGGATGACCAATTTGGCCTTGGCTATGGTCAGACCATGGCCTTCCGCGGCTATGGCCCCGAGGGCGCGCAAAACGCTAAAATCGTGTACGCTGTGGATCACGACAAGATTTGGCGCATGATTGAAAAAGTATTTGATAAGCTGTAAGCAAGGAGGACGCAGGATGAAAAAGCAGCTGTTTACCTTGGCTTTGGCTGCGGCAGTGCTGGCTGTGCACATGCCTATGGCAGAGGCTGTTAGTTTAGGCAGCATTGGCAATATTGGCCGCACTAGCTCCTACAACAGGTCTGTAAACACTAATAATGTTCTCAATCAAGCTATAAAAAAGACGGTGAAGAAAGTGGGCAACAAAAACGTAGTATTACAAAATTTACCTCAAACTGCAGCTGATGTGGCAGTTGGAACCGATGCACAAAAGGTGGCTGCTTATGCAGTGGCAGCACTGGCTCGCTATGAGCAAAGCCCGGCTGATGCTTACGCTATGCTGGATGCACTGATGGGACCTCGTCCCTTGAATAGTGCGGATAAGCAGTTTATTCAGGACCGTTTCCGCAGCAAGATGTATTTGATGCGCTCCTATTTTAAGGGTGCTACTCCCAAAAACAACTACACTCCCAGCCACCCCTATACGGTTGAGGTGCAGACCAACGACTATACCTATCAGCAGGAGGGCTATGCACGCTTCCTCATCACCTGC
>USBV01000037.1 GCA_900553055.1 uncultured Phascolarctobacterium sp. | reverse complement strand
TATCGCAGGCTTACTACTCAAAAGCGGTTTATTGTCACAGCTGAAAATGAAGGCAGGTAAATAGTATGACCTTCCACCAGATTGTGACCTATTTGCTTTACGGCATCAGCGGCATGTTCTTTGGCATTTTCGCTTCTCGCTATAGCGTTTTATCCGCTCTAAAAATCCGCGAAGCTTTACGTGAAGGAGGACTCACGGGCTTGTTTAGTGTATTGCCCCAAATACTTTTCTTATTTGTAAGCTTTTTCCTCTTTCCGTCCTGGTTCTTAACACGCACCACAACCGGCGGCTTTACCTATTATGTGTGCCTTTTATTCTTCTTCAATAAAGGTCTTTCCATGCACAGCAAAAAATAAAAGCAGGTGAAATCATGCATATTCATCAACATAATTTACCCCTCCCCGGACAGGAGGACGAAAAATACATCCAGCCCATGGCAGATACCTTTAAGGTGCTGAGCGACCCTACGCGTATTCGTATTTTAGCGCTTTTGGCACATCAGGAAATGTGTGTCACCTGCATTGCAGAGGCCTTGGAGATGACACATTCTGCTATCAGCCATCAGCTGCGCATATTGCGCTCCACTAATTTAGTAAAATTCACCAAGGACGGCAAGGAAGTAATTTATTCCTTGGACGACTCCCATGTACTGTCGCTTTTCGACCAAGCCTTGGACCACGTAAAGCACAAAATGGGTTAAGCACTAGTGTGCATTAACCCATTTCTTGATAATTTCATTTTTATAGGTGCTGGTCCAGCTCAAATCATCGACCGGAACCTGCACATTACCTATTAACTCCCTACGACCATCGTTGTAGGGATAATTTTTTACGTGCCACATATAATAATAACCATTCTTAGGCAAAAGCTCCGCGCCCTCGTCGCTCATCAGATAATCCAAAAAGCTTTGAGCCAACGCCTCATGGGGTGCTCCCTTAATAATAGCTGCACCCGTCAAAATATTGCGGTTGGCATCCTTGGGCACCGTTGCAAACAAGTGACGATGCCGCGTTTCTAAGAGCAAAGCATAATCCAGCGGCACCACAGCCACAGTTTTTTTGCCAATATACACCTTATCCACGGCCTCGCCAAAACCAGCAGTATAGTTAGGGTTTTGGGCATTCAGCTTAGCTGCATATTCCAAAGCCGCCTCACGCCCGCGAAGCTGCCAAATCGAGGTGAGCATGCCAAAGCTAGCGCCGCCCATGCTAAAATTGGCCATCGCAATTTCATCCTTCAGCTGTGGCGCTAAGAGCTCATCCCAGCTTTCCGGAGCATAGAGGCCATAAGCCTGCAA
The DNA here is from genome assembly GCA_900553055.1 of uncultured Phascolarctobacterium sp. GTDB lineage: Bacteria > Bacillota > Negativicutes > Acidaminococcales > Acidaminococcaceae > Phascolarctobacterium_A. The sequence continues at coordinate 10,621 of USBV01000037.1, read as the reverse complement.
ATTATGCTTATTGCTCAAAAGGGCAATATAGCTCAAATACAGACTAGTCCATTCACCAGTGCGATTGCGCAGCTCTGCCGGCACCTTATACGATTCCTTGGCCTGATAAGCCTGCAGAATGTGCTGCTCATCCGCCATGAAGAATTCCTCGCTGGTGCCACCTAGCCAAATATCAAATTTATGCTGCCTTAGGTAGTCAAAGCGTTGCTGCTGCGTACCTCCCGGCAAATAATTTATAATTACCTTGGTCCCTGTTTTTTTGCCAAAGCTGTCAGCAATAAGCTCCGTAAAAGCCTTATTCATACTACTGCAAATATGCAGCTGCGGCTTCTCCTTGGGCTTCTCGCTGCCGCAGCCAGCCAGCACTAGCAACATCAGCAGCAGGGCCAGTATTTTAGCAAAAGATATTTTTCGCATTATTCTTAATCCGCCTTTCTGTATCATTATATCATACATTGACAAGCAAAAGGCAGAAAAAATAGGCTGGCAGGACTGCCAGCCTAAAATTTTACAATTTGTAGTTTATTTTTCAAAAACCATGACGCGGTCAAAGTCCAGATATACCTTGGCGCCATCGGGGATGGAGTTCAAATCTGCACCCTTAACGATAACGCGTACATCGTGGTCGCCCACTTTTACGCGATAGTCAACTGCATCGCCTAAGTAGAAGCGGTGAGTCAGCTGGCCTTCGATTTGGCCGCCATCCAAGGACATGGTAATGTTTTCGGGACGTACAGCAATAGTAGCTTCGCCGGTAACCTTGCTGGTATTGGGGAAGGAAATATTGCTGCCCTTCAGGAATACGCGGTCACCCTTAGCCTCGCCCTCCATGAAGTTAACCAGGCCGATGAAGTCGGCAACCATCTTGTTGGCAGGTTGGGTATAGATTTCGTGCGGAGCACCGATTTGTTGCACAACGCCCATGCTCATTACAACAACGCGGTCACTCATGGCCATGGCTTCGCCTTGGTCATGAGTTACATAAACAACGGTGATACCGGTTTTCTTTTGGATTTCCAAAATCTCAAAGCGCATGGATTCACGCAGCTTAGCATCCAGATTGGAGAGAGGTTCGTCCAACAGCAACAGGCCGGGCTCAGCAACCAGTGCACGAGCTAAAGCTACACGCTGTTGTTGACCACCGGACAATTGGTTGGGATAACGCTTACCATATTCGCCCAAATGTACCAGCTCCAGCATTTCCTGCACGCGGCGTTCGCGCTCAGTCTTGTCGACCTTTTGAATTTTCAAGGGATAGCCAACGTTTTCAGCAACGGTCATATGGGGCCATACAGCATAGGATTGGAATACCATGCCGATATCGCGTTTTTCCGGAGGAGCAAAGGAGCCCTTAATAGAGGAGCTTACGCATTGCTCACCAATGTAAATTTCGCCCTCGGTAGCGCGTTCAAATCCTGCAATCATACGCAGGGTGGTGGTTTTGCCGCAGCCGGAGGGACCAAGGATGGAGACGAATTCGCCATCCTTAACAACTAAATTGAAATCGTTTACAGCAGTTACGCCGCCGAAACGCTTAAATACATGCTCAATTCTTACCTCAGACATTTATTGTTCACTCCTTGTTAAATACCAACATTACCCTTGGAAAGCTTGTTCAGAATCAAGTTACCAATAAGGACGATCGCCAAAATGATTACGGAAAGCACGGAAGCATTTTGGGTATCAGCATAGGTTTGCAGCTCGTACAGCAATACGCCAATGGTCTTGGTGTCACTGCCATACAGCAGCAAAGACATGGTCAATTCGTAGAAGGACGGCATGAAAATCAAGAACCAGCCGGCGATTACGGAAGGAGCAATCAACGGGATAATAATATCCTTGCAACAACGCAGCCAGTTAGCACCGGAGTTCAGCGCAGCCTCTTCCAAGGAAATGTGTACCTGACTAAGCGCAGCCGCAATAGTACGCACGGACATGGTCATGTACTTAACTAGATAGCTGACGATGATAATCCACACGGTGGAGTACAGGTTCAGGCCATAGTTGCCGCTGAAGGTAATAATCAAGGCCAAGGCAATAACGATGGACGGAGTGGAGCCGCCAATTACTACCAAAAGGTCGGGAATGCTGCGGCCCTTGAGCTGGGTTTTAACTGCCAGATAAGCTACAAAGAGGCTCAGCAGAGTGCCGATGGTAGCAGCGATAACACCGTAAATTACGGAGTTCCAAACGCTTTCCATGTATTGGGCACTGGTAATAACGGGAATCCAGGGGTCAATACCGATATTGGACCAGGTAATGGGCTTGGACATGGACTTCAGGAAGGATGTCAGCACGATGGAGCCCAAGGGGATAATCACGGCGATTGCACCATAAAGGCCCACTGCACAGAAGGCAGGCCAACGCCATTTGCCCAGCTCTACAATATTCGGGCGGGTAGATTTACCGGAAATAGTGGTATAATCCTTGCGCCCCATCATCCAGGTCATGCCCATCAAAAGGATGTTAGCAATGAACATCAGGGAGGCAGCCAAGGCTGTGGAATCACGAATACCGGCATCGTCACCCATGTAGATATAGGTTACGATACGCGTGGTCATAACCTCGATATTACCGGGCATACCAACGATGGAGGGGATACCGAAGCAGGAGCCTGCAGCGATAAAAACCAAAAGGCCACCGGCTAAAATAGAGGGAGCCATCAAGGGCAGGGTTACGTCCAGCACGGTACGCAGCGGAGAAGCGCCGGATACGCGGGCAGCTTCCTCCAAGGTGGGGTCCATTTTCTCCATTGCACGGGAAATAGTGATGAAGGCAAAGGGAGAATAGAACAGCGTCAACACCCAAGCCAAGCCCCAGAAGGTATAAATATCAAAGGGAGCGGTTTGCAGGCCAAACATCCATTTAAAAATATTGTTAATGTATTGTTGTATCGTCATTGAACGATCTTCAACATATTCATAAGTTTTGTTATCCATATTCATTCTCCTATCCTTGAATAATACGATTTTCTAAAATTTTCTTTTCAGGTAAAGCTTTTTCAACATATCCTAAAATACAACCAGCCAAGCCAGCGGGAATGTAATGATAACGCTGGCAATCATAACCATAAGGGACAGCTCCACGGTATTGGTCAAAGCCTTCCAGTTAACGTCGGCGCTGTATACATTACGGTAGTTTTCTAGATTAATGGCACCATCCTTGACAATGCTGTCAAAAAGCAAAATTCCCATGGGGAAGATTACAAAATAGAGCAGCAGCAGCACGGATAGTGAAATAACAATTGTTTTGCTGTTGATACGTGATGATAGCATGGAAAGTAATGTTTCTCCTTCCCTAAAAAATCTCAAATTACAGGGGTTTTGGGGACTTAAGAATAAAGCAGGAAAACAGGGAGCGCCTAAGCGTCCCTGTTTTGCCTATGAATTACATTGTTACACTACAGGTAGATTATTTGTCCATAACTCTCTTACGGAACTCTTCTTTAATCTTAGCGTTGTTGTCAGCCAGTTTTCTCCAGTCAACTTTGATCTTGCCGTCGGTCAGTCCTTTGGTCGGAACGGAACCAATAGGCTCTTTAACGTCGCCACGAACGGAGTGCATCCAGCCCTTAACAACTGCTTGTTGGCCTTCCTTGCTCAGCCACCAGTCAACCAAAGCTTTAGCGCCTTCAGGATTCTTGGTGGTGTTGAAGATTGCGATCGGGGAAGGAACTTGAACTACGCCGTCTTTCGGATAAATAACCTTCAGAGGCTCTTTCTTGGTGTTAGCCAGCTTCAGGATGTTTTCTTCCAGAATCATTGCAGCTGCATATTCGCCGGTCAACAGCTTGTTTTGAATAGCGGAGTTGCCTTCTTCAACGCGCAGGCCGTTAGCCTTCAGTTTATCGAAGTATTCCCAACCATATTTGTCAGCCAATGCGCCAACTGCTACATAAGCGGTGCCGCTCAGCATCGGATTAGGCATAGCGATTTTGCCCTTCCATTTCGGGTCAGCCAAATCGGTCCAGTTTTTCGGAGCGTCTTCAGCCTTCAGTTTATCAGCGTTGTAAGCAATAATCATGTTGCAAACACGAACTGCATACCAAGCGCCATCAGCTGCTTTATCGTTAATCAAATTCTTTTCTTCCTTGGATTTGTAAGGAAGCAAGAGTTTTTGATCTTCTAATTTCAGATAGTAGGAAGGATCTGCTACCATCAATACGTCAGCGCCAATCTTCTTAGCTTTGATTTCGCCGGTAATCTTGGTAACAACTTTTTCGGTACCGCCTTGGAACCAGTTAACCTTCATTTCGGGGAATGCTTTAGCAACATTGGGTTTGCACATATTGTCGATGATATCAGGATAAATAGAGGTATAAACCATCAATTCGCCTTTAGTGCCAGTAGCTTTTTTCTCAGCCTTTTTGTCGCCGCCACCGCAGCCAGCCAGTGCTACGCTCAATGCCAAAATTGCTGCTGCGCCAAGCATCCATTTAGATTTTTTCATTCACAAACACTCCTTTTTCCTTATCTTCGTTGATATTTAATTTACTAGTGTAAACGACATTCTACACCCTTATTAGAAAAATTCGCTACAGTCCGATTTCTTCCTGCTTACACTTTACAAAACTTTAACATATTTTTAACTTTTTGTGTCACATTTACGCTTATTGGGTAGACATTCCACCACGGCTTTACATGTGACCATTTTTGTCCTGTATGGACTTTTTATGTCCCGCTTATAGCAAAGAAAAATGTGTATCTAAAACGATAGCAATCATACTTTAAATACACATTTATCAGGCCTCTTACTTCACAGCGATAAAATTTAGCTCCCAGCCCGGCACATAGGGATGCTTGCGCAGGTAGATTTTATAATCGGGCACTAACTGCCACATGAGCTGTGGCAAACGGAACAAATCTACATCATAGTGATAGGCAGCAACAAAAAGCTTCGGCGCATACTTACTAATGGTTTTGGCGCCGCCCGCGAGCGCCTGCACCTCCGCTCCCTCCACATCCATTTTAATATAGGAGATAGGGCGCCCAGCCGCTACAATGTCAATCGTAGTCACCGGCACCACCCTTTTACTAGCGCCAATAAAGGTGGACTGACGTCCACCACTGTCGCTAAAGCTGAGCTCACCCGCAACATCCCAAATGCCGCTTTCGTGTACCTCCACAGAAAGGCCGCGCTGCGCGAGCGCGCAGCTTGCGGCAGTTGCGCCTATCCGGCTCCACTGCCACCACCTCACGCCAGTGCCAATTTGTCAGCTCACCTAATTCTTGAATCGTGTCGCCATTGTACGCGCCCAAATCCAAATAAACCTCGCTCGCGTCAGGACGGATTAGCTGGCGCAAATCCTTCTGCCGCTCGCTTTCACAGTCAAACAAGTAGCTGATTTTACCGCTCAGCTTATAGTTCAAGGTATTGGCAAAAACCTTCTTCGACGCAGCATCCGCCAAACGCGCATACACCAGCTTTAGCTCCTGCTCGTGTTTTACTAGCCACTCGCTGCTTACCACCTCTTCCTCCTCGAACAGTGGCAAATGCGGCGCCACCACCTCCTGCTCGCTAGCCAGCTCGCGAAAGCGAGCCAGCACCTCCGGCCTTTCACTGGCGAAAGCGATTACTACCAAAAGCTCCTCGCCTAAGCGCTCCTTGATAGCATCATAGCGTTCTACAGTGAAGCCGCGAAACTGCTGCCCCCGTACGAATTCGTCGCTAGCAAAAACGCCCTGTACCTGTACCTTATTATCCGCACACCAATCGAGAATCTTATCCGCACCATTACCCATGCCATACAGCACGATGGACTTTTGCGCAGTACGCAACGCATCCCAAACACTAATTTTTTCTATCATAAAATCTAACATTGTGCGACCTCCAACTTTATTTATCTTATTATACACTATTAACTAGTGACGGGTGTGACTAAATATGCTAAAATAAAGAATAATAGCTTGTTTTTTTGGCTACAATCACTCTCACTTAGCTTGGAGGTTTTACCGATGGCTCTACTCGAATCAGGTGAAAACTACCTGGAAACAATTCTCGTTCTCATTAAAAAGAATGGCAGTGTTCGTTCTATTGATATTGCTGAAGCCATGCAATTTACTAAAGCCAGCGTCAGCCGTGCCATGAGCATTTTAAAACGCTATAATTATATCATCATGCATCCGGACGGCTCTATTTTGCTAACTAAGGAAGGTCTGAAAAAGGCTACCGCTGTGTATGACCGTCATGTAACTCTCACTCGTTTCATCAATGAAGTCTTGGGCGTTGATGCGGAAATCGCCGAAAAGGATGCTTGTCGTATCGAGCATATCATCAGCCCTGAAACCTTTGCCGGTATCAAAGCTCAGCTCTCTCAGAAAAAAGCTAAGTAAGGCTGTAGCTTAATTTAATAATAAGGAAGGTGCCCTATGAAAAGAATATTTTTACTTGTTCTAGCCCTTTGCATGTTCTGCCTCAGTGCAGCTGCAGGGCCCAAGCTCTATCGTCACCTCTCCTATGATTTTAGTAATCTGCGCAATGTAAAGGTTACGGTTATTACCAACGCTCATCCGGAAACTGCTGGCAGCTTTCATGCAGAAGAATTGGCAGAAGAAAAAGTACTTTCTGCTCTCTATAGCGCTGCCGGCAAAGCAAATTTAATTCTCACCGATGAACGCCCTGGCGGTCCCATAGCACCAACGGGTGAGCAGGAAAGCCTTTTGAAGCGCAATAAAAAGGCTCCTAAAACTGTAGAAGCTCGTATTACTATCAATTATTTAGGCTATCGCCGTTACGTTGTTCCCGGACACTATGAGCAAAAAACCGAATACATTAAGGAAAAGCGCAAGGATTCCTGGGGAAGGGAGCATTATGTGGAAATCCCCATCACCCATCAGGTTTGGGTTCCCGACTCCTACCACAACAATGCTGTGATGGACGTAATCTATAATGTTTATGACCTTGAAACTGCAGCTGTTATCGCTAATGTTATGGACAAAAGAGAACGTGAATACGAAAGCGATACTGCAGGAATACTGGGCCGCTCCACCAATGATTTTATTAAAGCCTTGATTAAAAAATAAGCCTTATAATACCATCCCGAACAGGACAAAACTGCCCTGTTCGGGATTTTTCTTTTCGACTTAAAACTCTTAATAAAATTAGTTCTTATTATTATTGACATCTTATTTATTCGTGATATAATCTTAAGAAAGAGAGCAATCTAGACTTTATTATGTATATCTAGAGATAATCCCAATCCCTTATCTAATACATTAAAGGAGTGTGTATTTATGAAATCCTTAAAAAAACTCGCCGTTGCAACTATGACCTGTGCAGCCCTGTTAGGCTTTGCTGCTACCAGCCATGCTGCTTATCAGCTTAGCGATGAAGTAAAAACTGCTACCCCAGCCCTGCTCATGGCTACTGAAATTGGTGTAAAGTCCAACACTAACGCTGCTTTGGCCAACCTGCCCGACAAATCTGCCATCGTTGTAATGAGCTTCGGCACCACCTTCAAGGATACTCGCGAAAAAACTATCGATGCTACTGTAGAAGCAATTAAAGCTGCTCATCCCGGCGTTAAGGTAGTAACCGCCTTCACCTCCCATATTATTATTGACCGCATTAAAGCAAAGGAAGGTATTACCTATCCTACTCCCGAAGAAGCCCTTGCCCAACTGAAAAAGGAAGGCTATTCCTGCGTAGCCATGACCTCCTTGGATATCATTCCCGGCATGGAATATGCTTACAAGGATGCCGTTTACCAAATGCATAAAAATGATTTCAAACATGCATCCTTTGGTACCCCGCTGATGTATTGGCAAGGCCAAGAAGGTCAGGATGACGATATTACTGCAACCATGAAGGCTCTGTCCACCCAATTCCCGAAATTAGGTAAAAAGGACGCCGTGCTGGTAATGGCTCATGGCACTCCCCATCCTGCCAACGCTTATTACGCAGTTATGCAGGACCGTTTAAACGAGCTGGGCTATGAAAATGTTTTGATTTTCTCCGTAGAAGGCTGGCCCCATCTGGAAACTGTTATTCCGCAGCTGAAGGCTAAAAAGATTAAAAATGTAACTCTGATGCCTTTAATGATGGTGGCTGGTGACCACGCTAACAACGATATGGCTGGTGATGAGCCAGATTCCTTCAAATCCATCCTGGAAAAGGAAGGCTTTAAGGTTGATGCTTACATCCATGGTCTTGGCGAAAACGAAGCTGTACGCAAGCTCTTCGTAGAAAAAGCTGACCAAGCCTGGGAAGCACTGCACAAATAAGCATACTCAAAGCAATAAAATATCTTCTACTCTCCGCCCGTAGCTGACGGAGAGTATTTTTTTACTAAAGCAAATTATGCTATAATAGAAGCACAAAATAATTGAAATGAGGTTCATTATGAATAAAAAAGCATTAGTAGTCATCAGCTTTGGTTCCACCTTTGACGAAACCCGCAAGCTGGATATCGGCGGCATTGAAGCAGCCTTAGCCACTGCCTTTCCTGACTTTGACCAATATCGCGCCTTTACCTCTAACATCATTCGCAAGCGTTTAGCAACCCGTGGCATTTTAGTGGATGATGTGGAAGCAGCCCTTAGCAAGCTGGCGCAGGCTGGCTATGAGGAGGTTGTCATTGCTCCCACTCATTTGCTCCATGGTGAAGAGTTCGAACAAAAAATCTTGGCAATTAAAGAACAATTTCTGCCCCTCTTTAAGGATATCATTATCAGTAGACCGCTAATTGTCGACGAGCAAGATTATCAGCTCGCTGTCAATGCTCTTTTGGAGCAGCTTCCGCCCTTAGCCCCAGGTGAAGGCGTCATCTTTATGGGGCATGGCACTCCCAGAGCCAATAACGCTGCCCATGGCTACACCTATGTAAAGCTACAGGAGCTGTTTGACGCCTGCCAGGCCCCTGTTCTAGTAGGGACAGTCGAGGATGAAGACACACCTAATTTTGCCACTGTGCTCGAGCGTTTACAAGAGCGAGGCTATAAACATGTGCACCTCTATCCCCTGATGGTGGTTGCCGGAGACCACGCTAACAATGATATGTACAGCGATGAGCCCGACAGCTGGAAATCCCAAATCGAAGCTCTCGGCATCACTACTACAGGCCATTTAAATGGTATTGGCCGCTATCCCACGATTCAAAAGCTTTACATCCAGCACGCTCTTCAAGCATTAGCAAGCAGCGAAAAAGCATAAATTATATATTTTTTATTATAATTGTCCATTGCATTAGAACCTGTCTTTTCTGTAAACACAAAAAAGGCAGGTTTTTCTTGCCCCCATCTGCTCATTCATGATATAATATATTTACCAAATTTTTGCACAAAAATTATGTAAAGAAAGGATGTTGCAAATGGGTGTTGTTATTTCTGCTGTGGTAACTTTTTGGGTTGGCTATCTCATCTACAAAAAGTTCAAACCCCAACCCGTGCTCTTTTTGGGCGGTATGATTTTGATGTGGCTGGCTTCTATTTTAGGTTATGGCCAAATTCTAGGAGCTAAGGCTACTACTGGTTCCGTATTTTTGGATGCCTTTGAGTTTATCCGCGCAACCTTAAGCTCCAATGTAGGCAAGTTGGGCCTAAACATTATGTCCGTAGGCGCCTTCGCCAAATATATGGATAAGATCGGTGCATCCCGTGCGTTGGTTCGCCTCACCATTAAACCCCTGTTGGCCCTGAAATCCCCCTATATCGTTATGAGCGCCACCTGGATCGTTGGTATGCTCATCGGTCTTTGCATCAACAGCGCCTCCGGCTTAGCCATGCTCTTGATGGTAACCATGTTCCCCATTTTGATTGGCTTGGGTGTTTCTCGCCTGTCTGCAACCGCAGCTGTTGCTACTACCCTATGCTTCGACTGGAGCCCCAGTGACACCGGTACGATTTTGTCCGCCGAAACTGCTGGTGTGGACCCCGTTTTCTATTGGAGCCATTATCAGGTTCCCATCGTTGCCGTAGCCTTCGTAGTTGTAGGCGTGCTGCATTATCTGACTCAAAAATATATGGATAAGCTTGATGGCCACGTTGTTAAGCCCATTGACGTAGAAACCGTTAAGGACGAATCCGATACTGCACCGGCTATTTACGCTATCCTGCCCGTTATTCCTCTCGCTTTAATTTTGAGCTTCAGCTCCCTGTGGATCACCTGGATTAAGATGAACATCGTTATGGCTATGTTTATCGGCCTCTTCATCGGTGTGATTTGCGAATATATTCGTTGGCGCGACGGCCACAAGGTTTTGGGCGATATCCAAACCTTCTTCGATGGCTTAGGTCTGCAAATGGCTAACGTAATTACCCTGGTCGTAGCAGGTCAAACCTTTGCTAAGGGCCTCATTTCCATGGGCACCATTAAAGCCATGATCGACGGCAGCCAAAGCCTGGGCTTCGGTCCTATGGCTATGATGCTGGTTACCCTATCTCAACTATCCGAATAAGCCCATTATCCGTCAAATTTGCTGAACAGCTTAACCACCGTGATTACCTTGGTGCAATTATGAACCTTGGAATTGAACGCGAACTAGTCGGTGACATTATAATTAAAGTGCCTGATGCTTATGTATACTGCCTTTCGCACATAGCTGATTATATATGTGATAATCTGGACTCTATTAAACACACACACATAAGATGTACAATATGCACTGATGAGATTGAAGCAATCA
>USBV01000036.1 GCA_900553055.1 uncultured Phascolarctobacterium sp. | reverse complement strand
ACGTGCTGCAGGAGGGCAAGCGGACGCTGGTGCAGGTTGTGATTTATCCTGTGGGGCAGCTGGTGACGAATATCAAGTACGAGCTGCGCAGTGAGGCCATCCCCAATATTCTCTTAATGGAGCTCAAGTATAAATACGCCAATGAATGTGATAAGCTGCGTGGGCTGCCTGTGGAATATGTCAAGCATCGTCAAAAGGAAATCGAGCAAATGCTTACAGCAAAGCTTTTGGCAGAGCAGGCAGTGCGTGAGTTTGGCCTGCAGCCCGTAGTGAAGCTAGAGCCTGCGACGAATATGGCTGTGAGCATTATGATTAATTCTGACAAATACAAGCTGTGGTTCGAGGGCTATGGCGATATTGGTCGCGAGAAGGATAATCTTTCCGGCAAGGCCCATGTTGGTAAATTTGTTTCGCCCAAGGATGAAATTTTTGGCGAGGCCGAGGTCATTTTAGACAATGTAGATTGGCAATTTGGCGCCGGGTATTCGCGTTATTGGGGCAAAAGCGTGTGGAGCTATACCCGCCGCATGCCCATGGGCGATAATGATTACCGCTTTGAATATAATTTGAGTCCTAAATGGCGACTTAGAGCGGAGCATTTTTCGGGCGAGAACCGCAACGAATTTGGTGTGCGCTATCGCATTCACGAGTTCCTCAGTGCTGAATATGTGTACGGTGGCAAGGAATTTTATATGCGTATTATAGGAAATCTATAAGAATTCTTGAAAGAATGGCCGTATGCTGTTATAATAAACTATATATGTGTGTCTATAGCACAAACTAGAAAAGGTAGGGATTTTGATTATGATGCAGCAATTGCGTAATCCTAAAAATGTCAAATTGGTTTCTCTTTTTGTAGCAGCTATTTTTGTACTGGGCTGCTTTGCGCTGTCCTTAACCCAAAGTGGTTTTGGCAAGAGTGCTTCTGCTGCGCCCAGTGAATCTGCTATTGGTGTGGTAAACTACCAAATGCTGGTAGCGCAATGCCCCGATATTAGAGATGTTGATGCAGCTATGAAAACCGAAATCGAAAATGCACAAAAGGAATTTGAAGAAAAGTCTAAAACCATGAACGATGTGGAAAAGCGTCGTTACTACACCCAAACCCAGGAGCGTTTGCAAAACAAGCAAAAGGAGCTTATGGACCCCGTGCTGAAGAAGATTGAAGCAGCTATTAAAAAGGTTGCCGATAAAAAGGGACTTTCTGTGGTTGTAGAAAAGAGCACTGTAGTATTTGGTGGCAGCGATATCACTGATGAAGTGGCAAAAGCTTTGCAAACTGCTAAATAATTTTCTTTGATGTAAGGTGCATAGAAGCTTGTAGCCAAAAAGGCTTGCTTAAGACTTGCTTAGTAGAGGGAGGCATTCATGGACAGAGGCAGCATAAAAAAATTAGGTCTGCTTGTAGCCGGCATTTTGCTCCTTTCTGCATGTGGCAAGGCACCGGCAGTAGGACCGGGAACCGAAAAAATTGCTGTGCTTGATTGGCAGCGGGCTGAAAGCAGCCATCCTCATTATAAAAAGCTAGAGCAGGGCCAAAAAATTCTCAAGGATTTGCTGGCTAAGCGCAAGGCGCAGGAGGACTTGGCTCGAACGCAGCTGGGCAGCCTAGATAGACTGCGTACCCTGCGCAAGCTTAGCGAGAGCAGCTATTGGCAGGCTGATTTTAGTACCTATATGGTGGAGCTGCGCGAGCGCGAAAATAAAAAGCTGCTTGATTTTACAGCTCAGGTAGAAGCAGATGTGGATAAGCAGCTGGCTCCACGGACTAAAGCTATTGAGGATAGCTATCAGCTGGAAATTTTTAATTTGCGCACATTGCTAGAAACAGTAAAGATGCGCCCCAGCGAAAGGCAGGCCGTTGAGGCCAAGCTCAAAGCTAAGCAGCACGAGCGTGGCCAACAGGTGAGGGTACTGCAGGCCGAAAAAAACGCGTTAATGGAAGTGCAGCTTGCACCCTATCGTGAGGCGATGCAAAAGCGCATGGCAGAGGCTGCTGCAAGCTATCATAAGCAGCTTGTGACGAAACAGCAGGGCAAGGATGAGCGCGATAAGGAAATGCTTAGCGCTGCTCCCAAGGCTTTGCACAATGCCTTGGTACTGATGGATAAAGAGATTGCCAAGCAGCAGGAAAAAAATGAACAGCTGCAAAAAAGGATTAGTGCCGATATCTCTAGCCAGGCTATGCGCTTGGCGCATGAAAATAGCTATAGCGTGATTTTTAAAAAATATAAGGTGAATATCAAAGCTGATGATATTACCGCTAAAGTGGTCGAAAATTTGCAAAAACAAGCAAAAGAATAATATAAGCGAGGTATTTGAGATGAAAAAAATTATTGCAGGCTTTATGGTTGCAGCAGCAATGCTCACCTTTGGTTGCAGCGGCCGTAATGCTGCTTTTGGTGTAGTTGATATGAGACAAGTGGAAAGCGAAGCTCAGGTTATCAAGACCACCAAGGAAGAAGTAAACACCAAGATGAAGGAGCTCAAGGAGCAAATGGATAAGGCTATGGCCGGCAAGCAGGGTGAAGAGGCTAGCAAGGTAGTAGAGGATTATTCCGCTAAGGCTAAGCTGGTGCAAAGCGAAGCCCAAAACAAGCTAAAGGCTAGCCTGGATACCGCTTTGAATCAAGTAGCTAAGGAAAAGGGCCTGGGCGCCATTATGATTAAGGATGCTGTTCCTCAAGGCGGCACCGATGTTACCAAGGAAGTAATCGAAAAAATGAAATAAGCGCACCCTGAGCGGGCGGTAAAGTCCGTCCGCTTTTCGTGTACAGTCAAAGAGAAAAAATGCTTGGCTGTTATTAGGGAGCTGATGGAGGTTTATAATGGAGAAGAGTGTACAAGAATTAGCTGAATTTTTACATGGTACTGTGGAGCATAATAATCCGGAGCTGAAGGTTACTGGTGTTAATGGCTTGGTTGAGGCCGGTCCCACCGATATTTCCTTTGCAGTTCCGCCCCATGTGGAGCATTGCCATTTGAGCAAGGCCGGTGTCATGGTGTTAAGTCCTGCTGATCCTGAATTAGATGGTCGCCCTGTAATTAGGGTAGAAAATCCTCGTGCTGCTTTCGCAGCTCTCTTAGAGCTGTTCCGCCCTCAGGAAGAGGTGGAGCGCGTAGTCAGCCCCTATGCCTTTGTTTCTAAAAAAGCTAAAATTGGCAGCAATGTGGCTATTCAGCCCTTTGCTGTGGTCGAAGATGACGCCGAAATCGGCGATGGCACTGTGCTTTATCCCCATGCTTATGTGGGCAAGCGCGTGAAGATTGGCCAAAACTGTACTCTTTATCCCAACACCACCGTGCGCGAGGACTGTGTGCTGGGCAACAGAGTAATCCTGCAATCCGGCGCTGTTATCGGTGGCGACGGCTTTGGCTATATCACCCAAAACGGCAAGCACTCCAAGGTTTTGCAAACTGGCAACGTAGTGCTGCAGGATGATGTAGAAATTGGCTGCAACACCTGTATCGACCGTGCAACTGTGGATAGCACCATCGTGGGCAAGGGTACCAAGATTGATAATCTTGTGCATTTGGGCCATAACGATGTTTTGGGTGAAAACTGCCTCGTTGTTGCGCATGTTGGCATCTCCGGCAGCGTAACTGTGGGTAATAATGTAACCTTTGCCGGCCAGGTTGGCACTGTTGGTCACATCACCATCGGCAACAACTGCGTATTCGGCGGCAAGGCTGGCATTACCAACAATGTGCCCGATAATTCCGTAATGGGTGGCTATCCTGCTATGCCTATGAAGGAATGGCTGCGCCAGGAGGCCTATGTGCGCAAGGTGGGCGATATGCTGAAGAAGATTAAGGCGATGGAAAAAGAAATCGCAGCCCTGAAAAAATAAAAAACGCACGAGAAAGTACCAGAGACGAGGAAGGGCGACGACGGCGTATAGGCAATACTCCTAGGAGCCCTGACAAAGTATATGGTGCTTTATCGTGTGTTTAAAAACGGGAGTTTTAAGTGTTAGGTTATTACGCTATACATTTTTTTAGTAAAATAATGTGCCTGCTACCCCTGTGCCTGCGCAAGCTTTTTGCAAGCTTTGTGGGGAGCGTGGCCGTGCTTGTGGTGCAAAAATGGCGCCTACAAATGGCACAGGCCAATGTGCAGGAATGCTTGGGCGTAAGCCCCGAGCGTGCCAAGGAAATTGCCGAGGATAGCCTGCGCCGTTTTGGCCGCATGGCAGTGGAGGTTTTGCGTTTTCCACTGCTCAATAAGGATAATATTAGTAAGCTTGTTAAGGTGGAAGGCCTGGAGCATTTGGAAAAGGCCTATGCTGAGGACAAGGGCGTAATTATGTGCACCGGCCACTACGGTAACTGGGAGCTTTTGGGAGCAACGGTGGCGCTGCATGGCTATCCCATGCTTTCCATTACCCGCAAGCAAAACAACGCCAATATGGATAAGGCCATCAACGAGTTCCGCCAGATGGTGGGGCAAAAGGTAACCTATAATCGTGGCGAGCATGGACTGTTGGCGATTAGCCGCATGCTTAAGGAAAAAAATCTCCTGGGCGTTTTATATGACCAGGATACCAACGATGATGGTGTAGAAATTGAGCTTTTTGGCAAAAAATCCGTGATTCCCATGGGCCCGGCGGCGCTGTCCCGCCTTTATGGCTCGCCGATTCTGCCCATTTTCTTACATAATAACGATGATTGGACCTGTACAGCAAAAATTTATCCTGCCCTCTACACTCCGAAAACAAAGGATAAAAAGCAGGATTTTTATCAGGTTACCAAGCAGCTCGTAGATATTTTAGAGCAGGAAATCACTGCTCACCCGGAAATGTGGTTCTGGGTGCATGACCGCTGGAAGGACGGCCGTCAGCGGTTTTATAAGAAAAAATAAATTGTCGAAGGAGGATAAAGATGTCTGTAAATAATCAAGAATTACAACACACTATTGCCAAAGAAGTGTCTTATTCCGGCATCGGCCTGCATTCCGGCAAGGATGTTTTGATGACTTTAAAGCCGGCTGAAGCTAATACCGGCGTAACCTTTATTCGTACCGATTTACCGGGCAAACCCGAAATTAGAGCGTTGGCGGAAAATGTTAGCTCCACGGTAAAGGCTACCACCTTAAGTGAAAATGGCGCCGAGGTCTTCACTGTTGAGCATTTGATGGCAGCTATTTCCCTGAGCGGAGTGGACAACATTCGCATTGAAATGTCCTCTCCCGAGCCCCCTGTAACCGATGGCAGCGCCAAGGTTTTCAGCGAGCTGCTAGAGGAAGCAGGCTTAGTGGAGCAGGAGGCAGAGCGCAAGGTTTACGCAGTGGATAAAGCCTTTTCCGTTTACGATGGCGACCGCTATATTGCTGTTTTACCCTATGATGGTTATCGCATTTCCTTCACCTCCATCAACAACCATCCCATGCTGGGCACCCAGTATTTTGATGTGCTTTTGGATAAGGAAAGCTTTAAAAAAGAAATTATGCCCGCTCGCACCGTGGCCTTCACCTATGAGCTGGAGATGCTGCGTAAAATGGGCTTGGGCTTGGGTGGCTCTTTAGAGAATGTAGTTGTTTTTGACGAGGAAAAGATTTTGTCCGAGCCTCGCTTTGACAATGAATTGATTCGCCACAAAATTCTCGATGTCATTGGCGACTTGTTTTTGCTTGGCCCCATCAAGGCCCATGTTATTGCCGTAAAAACAGGGCATGCCTTTAATTCGCAAATTGCTAAACAGATTCAGGCTTATAGAACAAAGGAGGACTAAACCATGACCGTATTAGATATCAACGAAATTAAAAAGATTCTGCCCCATCGCTATCCCATGCTGCTGGTGGACCGCATTTTAGAAATTGAGCCGATGAAGCGTGCCGTTGGCATTAAAAATATCACCGCTAATGAAGTGCAATTCTTGGGCCATTTTCCCAACGAGCCCATCATGCCGGGCGTGCTGCTGATTGAAGCTATGGCTCAGGTTGGCGGCGTTGCTATGCTGTACCCCGAAGAAAACCGCGGCAAGATTGCTGTGTTTGCTAAAATTGATAACGTGCGCTTCCGCAAGCAGGTTGTGCCTGGCGACCAAGTGGTTACCACTGCCGAGGTTACCAAGATTATGCGTGGCAACATGGGTATTATTCACTGCGAGGGTAAGGTTGATGGCAAGGTAGCCTGCGAATGCGACTGCACCTTTGCGATTATGGATCCCAAGGAATAACAAATTTTTTCAAATAAGCAGAAATACGCAGTAAAAGCGAGCTAATTTAATATATTCAGATTAAATTAAGCAGAATCGGCTTATTTAGCTTGCGAAAAAAGCTGTACGGGGATGACTATAGTATTATATTCAAGTTTAATTGTTTGATTAAATTTTGTGGGGAGTGAAAATAATGAGTTCTGTGATAATGCCCGAGAGTGGTATTCATGAAACCGCCATTATTCATCCGTCCGCAGTTCTTGGTAAGAACGTTACTGTTGGTCCTTATGCTGTAATTGATGAGGATACTGTAATTGGTGACGGCTGTATTATTGGTGCTCATGTAACCATTCATAAATATACAACTATTGGTAAGAATAACCGCTTCTTCCCTGGCTGCTCCATTGGTGCTGTGCCCCAGGATTTGAAGTTCGTCGGCGAAAAGACTACTACCATTATTGGTGATGGTGGCACCTTCCGCGAGTGCGTTACTGTTAACCGTGCTTGCGGCGAGGGCAATGAAACCCGTATCGGCAATAATATTCTGATGATGGCTTATACCCATGTGGCGCATAACTGCATCGTTGGTAACAACGTAATTATGTCCAATGTTGCTACCTTGGCGGGCCATGTTATTGTGGAAGACCGCGCCGTTATCGGTGGTCTTTCTGCAGTGCATCAGTTCTGCAAAATCGGTCGCAATGTTATGGTGGGCGGTATGGCTCGCGTAAGCCAGGATATTCCTCCGTTCATGATTGTTGCAGGCGACCCGGCCTTTGTTTCTGGTCTGAACAGTGTGGGCTTGTCCCGTGCTGGCATGCCGCCCGAGCATCGCAGCGAGCTGAAGAAGGCCTTCCGCATTCTCTATCGTAGCGGCCTGCCTCTGCAAGAGGCTATTGCAACCATGGAGTCCGACTTGGAAAGCTGCGAGCCGGTTGAACATCTCCTGCGTTTCCTGCGCAATGTGGAGCGTGGCATTATTCGCACCCGCAAATAATTTTTGTGAGGCAAGCTAAATGGAAATATTAGGCGTATTATCCGGCATTGGTCATTTGCCGGTGGAGGTAGCCCGCTCTGCCAAGAGCTTGGGCTATCAGGTTGTTGCAGTGGGTGTGGTTCCCGGCATTGACGAGGAGCTGGAGCCCAGTGTGGACTATTATTACGATATCAATATAGGCAAAATAGGCAAGATTATTTCCACCTTAAAAAAGCACAAGGTTACCAAGGTCACAATGATTGGCAAGGTTACGAAGGAAGTGCTTTATAAGGCGGGAGCGATCGTGCCTGATTTGCGTGCCATAAAAATTCTCGCCAGTGTGCCCGACCGCAAGGACGATACTATTATGAACGCCATTGTGAAGGAGCTGGAGAGCGAGGGCATCGAGGTTATGGACCAAACCCTCCTCATTAAGCCGTTGCTGCCTGCACCGGGCGTTCTCACCAAGCGCCAGCCCACCGAGGCTGAGCTGGCTGATATGGAGTTTGGCTTTGAAATGGCCAAGGCCATTGGTGGGCTCGACATTGGCCAAACTGTGGTCGTCAAAAATCGTGCTGTGATGGCGGTGGAGGCTATCGAAGGCACCGATGCCTGCATTCTGCGGGGTGGCTACTTGGGTAAGGGTGGCGTGATTGTTGCTAAAGCAGCCAAGCCTTCCCAGGACCAACGCTTTGATATCCCCGGCTTTGGCACTAAGACGCTGGAGTCCATGATTTATGCCGGAGCAACCGGGATTGTTATTGAAGCGGGCAATACTTTGATTGCTGAGCGCGAAAAAGTGATCGAATTGGCAGATAAACACAATATAACCATCCTGGTTAAATAAAATATTGAAAAAATTTCGCATTTCTTAGCGGCTGATAGCTTATGTCAGCCGCTTTTTGTGTTATAATATACTGTGAAGTAGTATAAGCTTTGATGAGGAGATATTATGGCTAAAATTCTGATTTCCGCAGGAGAAGCCTCCGGGGATATTCATGCAGCGGCTGTAACGGCTGCTCTTAAGAAAATAGATAGTGCAATAGAGGTTTTTGGCATGGGCGGCGATGCTTTGCGCGCTGCCGGTGGCGAGGTGCTTTTTGATATCAAGGACCATGGCGTGATGGGCTTTGTAGAGGTCATCAAAAAGCTGCCGGATTTATTTAAGCTGCGCAGCGATTTTGCTCGCGTTATGGACGAGCGCAAGCCCGATTGCTTAGTCGTGGTTGACTACCCCGGCTTTAATATGAAGCTGGCTAAGGTAGCGCACGATAAGGGCATTCCCGTAGTATCCTACATCGCTCCCTCCGCTTGGGCTTGGAATAAGGGCCGCGCCAAAAATGTCGCCAAAATCGTGGATAAGGTCGCATGTATCTTCCCCTTTGAATATGATGTGTACGAGGAAGCCGGTGCGCCGGTGGAATTTGTGGGCCATCCTCTGTTAGATATCGTGCATCCCACTATGGAGCGCGCTGAAGCCGAAGCCTGGGCAGGCAAGGAGGCAGGGCATCCCTTGGTGCTGTTGATGCCGGGTAGCCGCCTCATGGAAATCGAAAAGATGCTGCCCACCTTGCTCGAGGGTGCCAAGCTGCTTAAAAAGCAGCTGCCCGAGGTGCAGTTTGCCATGCCCCGTGCAGGCACAATTCCGCTAGAGCTTTTACAAAGCAAAATCAAAGCCTCCGGACTAGAGATTAAAATTACCGAAGGCCATAATTACGACTTGTTTAGCGTGGCTGATTTGGCCTTGGCCACCAGTGGTACGGTAACGCTGGAGGCGGCCTTGTGCGGCTTGCCCAGTGTCATTGTGTATCGCACCTCGGCCTTAAATGCTTTTATTGCTCGCAGAGTGATTAATATTCCCAACATTGGCCTGCCCAATATCGTGGCCGGTCGCCAAATTCTGCCGGAGCTGCTGCAGGAGGATTTTACGCCTGCCAATGTAGCCAACACGGCAGTGGAGCTCTTAGCGCCGGAGCGTCGCCCGCAATTGGAGGCTAATTTAGCCTATATGAAGGCGCGCCTGGGTGAACCGGGAGCAGTAAATAGAGTTGCCCAACTAATTCTAAGAATAGCTGAGGAGAGAAAATGAATTTATACTTTCGTGCGTTAAAATATGTAAAGCCCTACATCCTACGCGGCATCTGTGCAGCCATCTGCACCGCTATTGCTGCCGGTGGTACGGCCTATCTGCCTTGGATTATCAAGGATATGGTGGACCAGGTGCTCAAGGAAAAGAATACGGAAATGCTCAACTACATCGTTATCAGCATTATTGTAGTCTTCATCATCCGCGGCATCGCCTTCTACGGCCAAAGCTATTTGATGAACTATGTGGGCCAACGGGTGATTATTGATATCCGCAAGGCTGTGTTTGAAAAGCTACAACGCTTAAGCCTTGATTTTTACGATAAAAATAAAACCGGCACCATCATGAGCTATGTAACCAACGACGTTAACGCGCTGCAATCGGCGATGGTTGAAAACGTAGTCGAAATGGTAACCGAAAGCGTTATCCTCATCGCCTCCATTGTGATGATGATTTATTTGGATTGGCGCCTGTTTTTGGTAACCTTCAGCACCTTCCCCGTGGTACTGCTTTTTATTGACCAGTTTGGCAAGCGCATTCGTAAGTCCGGTAGCCGCATTCAGGAAGCCTCTGCCGACATCACCTCCGTGCTGCAGGAAACCGTTTCCTCCGCACGCGTTATTAAATCCTTTGTGCGCGAAGAATACGAAATTAATCGTTTCGATAAAGAAAATATGAACAACTTCCGTGCCAATATGAAGTACGCCCAGCTTTCCGCAACATTAACTCCTACCATTGAGTTTGTGGCTGCTGTGGGCGTAACCATCATCCTATGGTACGGCGGCAACAGCGTTATTGATGGCACTATTACTGCCGGTAGCTTGGTAGCATTCTTAACCTATGCCGTAAATATTTCTAATCCTATCAAGCGTTTGAGCCGCGTTATTGGCAATATCCAAAGAGCTATGGCGGCAGCTCAGCGTGTTTTTGATGTGCTCGATTTGCCCGAGACCATTAAAAATCTGCCCGAAGCTAAAGCTTTACCCACCGTTAAGGGCCAGGTTAGCTTTAATAATGTTTCCTTTAGCTATAACCCCGGTGAACAAGTGCTTAATAATGTAAGCTTTAACGTTAAGCCCGGTGAAATGATTGCCTTTGTTGGTCCCTCCGGTGCCGGCAAATCCACCGTGGCAAGTCTCTTGCCCCGCTTCTATGATGTAACCGATGGCAGCATCACCATCGATGGTGAGGATATTCGCCGCGTTACGCTGGACTCTCTGCGTGAGCAGGTAGGCATTGTACCGCAGGAAACAGTGCTCTTCAATGGCAGTGTGTACGATAACATTCTCTATGGTCGCCTGGATGCGACTAAGGAAGAGGTTGAGGCTGCGGCCAAGGCTGCCAACGCTCACAACTTTATTATGGAGCTGCCCAATGGCTATCAAACGATGCTGGGCGACCGCGGCGTGAATATTTCCGGCGGTCAACGCCAACGCATTTCTATTGCCCGGGCAATACTCAAGAATCCGCAAATCCTCATCCTCGATGAGGCAACCTCCGCTTTGGATACGGAAAGCGAGCGCGTAGTGCAGGAGGCTCTGGACCGATTGATGATTGGTCGTACCTCCTTTGTTATCGCCCATCGCCTTTCTACGATAAAAAATGCTGATAAGATTATGGTTTTGGAGAAGGGCACTTTGGCCGAAATGGGTACCCACGAGGAGCTCATGGCAAAGGATGGCCTCTATGCACATCTTTACAAAATCCAATACCGCAGCAAAGAGACTCATTAAGGCGAAAAGAGGTTAATTCATGTATATACTTTATAATATCCTTATTTTAATAGTGCTTTTGGTCTTTGTACTGCCCTATTATACCTATCGATTATTTACGGAAAAGGGCTTTGCTCTGCGCTTTAAGCAGCAGGTGTTTGGCAAAATTGATAATGCAGAAATTGCCAAGGTTATGCGCAAGGACTGCATCTGGATTCACGGTGCGTCCGTGGGCGAAATTGTAGCCACCAGCCCCTTGGTTAAGCAGATTCGCAAGTCCATGCCAGATCGTCCGGTGCTGGTCAGTGCCTTCACCGTGGGCGGCTATAATATGGCTAAGCAGATTATTCCTGAGGCTGATGCCATCATTTATTTCCCGCTGGACTTGCCCTTCGTGGCCGAATCCTTAGTAAAACGCATTCACCCGGGCGTGTTTATGCCCGTAGAAACGGAGCTGTGGCCCAACTTTTTGCGTGCCATCCGTGAACGCCATATCCCTGTAATGATGGTTAACGGTCGTATCAGCGAAAAATCCGTTAAGAATTATCGCTATCTTTACGGCATTTGGGATGATATGCTGAACACTGTGACACGCTTTTGCATGCAGTCCAGCATTGATGCCGATTATATTGCCCATTTGGGTGCCGATCGAAAGAAGATTTTTGTAACCGGTAACACTAAATTTGACCAAACCTATGCTGAGGTAACTCCTGAGGATTTGGCAAAATATCGCTATGAGCTGGGCCTAAAGGACCATTATCCTATTATTGTGGCTGGCTCCACCCATCCCGGCGAAGAAAAGATTTTGCTGGAGTCCTTTAAAGCCGTGCGCGCCAAATATCCGCATGCACGCTTAGTAATTGCGCCACGCAAAACTGCCCGCGCCGAAGAAATCGCCAAGCTGGCCAGCCATTATGGCTACGAGACCGGCTATCGCTCCAAGATGAAGGAGGAAGAGGGTGAGCGCAAGGAGTATCCCCTGCTCATCATCGATACCATTGGCGAATTAGGA
>USBV01000035.1 GCA_900553055.1 uncultured Phascolarctobacterium sp. | reverse complement strand
CCAATCCGGTGAGCTTTCTTGTGGTGCCGCGCTTTATTGCCATGGTGCTGATGATGCCCCTTTTGGTTGTTTTTGCTAATTTAATTGGCAATATCGGTGGCTGGATTGTGGCGCATTATTACGCCGGCATCGGCACCTTTACTTATACTAATTCAATAAAAATGCTGGCAGAATTTTACGATGTATTTGGCGGCATGCTCAAAAGCTGCGTCTTTGGCGCCATTATCGCTATAGTGGGCTGCTATAAGGGGCTCAATGCGCCGAATGGAGCCGAGGGCGTGGGCTTAGCTACCACAGCATCCGTGGTTTTATCCATTATTTTGATTTTTATCTTTAATTATTTCTTATCGATTGTGATTTACGTTTAGGGAGTTGGCGCTATGGCAGCAAAGAATGCAATGATTAATATTCGCCAACTGAAAATAGCCTTTGGAGAGAAGATAGTTCTCAATGATTTGGATTTGGATGTGTATGAGGGCGAAACGCTCGCCATCATTGGTCCCTCCGGTACCGGCAAAAGCACGATTATTAAGGTGTTGACGGGGCTCTTAGCTCCGACTGGCGGCAGCGTTGTTATCGATGGACAGGAGACTAAGGACTATGGCGAGGAAGAATGGGATGGCTTGCGCAGTCGTATGGGCATAGTTTTTCAATATTCGGCTCTCTTCGATTTTTTGAGCGTGGGCGAAAATATAGCCTTTGGTCTAAGACGTCATTTTAAGCTGAGCGAGGAGGAAATCCAACATCGCGTGGCGACGCTTTTAGATTTAGTGGGCATGCCCGGTACGCAAAACCTTATGCCTGCGGAGCTATCGGGCGGCATGAAAAAGCGCGTAGCGCTATCTAGAGCCTTGGCCATGGAGCCGAGAATTGTGCTTTATGATGAGCCTACTTCGGGACTGGACCCGGTCATGACGATGACCATTTCGCGCTTGATTCGCAAAACCCAACAGCAGCTGGGTGTAACATCGGTTTTAGTAACGCACGATATGGCTTCTGCTTATTTTGCGGCGGACCGTATCGCGATGCTGGATAAAGGAAAAATAGTGCAGATTGGCACGCCGGAGGAAATCAAGCAAAGCAAAAATCCGGCAGTGTATGCTTTTATTAATGGTTTGGAAAGAAAAGAGGAGGATGTAGATGGGCACAAGTGAGGTTAAGGTTGGCGCTTTTGCGCTTGGCGGCGCTGTAGTGCTGGCTGGCATCATTACCTTCATGGGAGCATTTTCCTTTGGCAAAAAGGGCTATGAGCTGCGCATTGATTATCCTCAGGTGAGCGGCCTCATGCCCGGACACGTGGTGCGCTATGCAGGTGTGCAGGTGGGCACTGTGAAAAAGCTTAACGTTGCTCCTGATAAGGTAGAGGTTGTGGCTGAAATAGATGATAATATCAAGATTCCGCAGGGTTCTGTTTTTACCATCGCTGCTGATGGCATTATGGGTGAAAAATATGTGCACATAGTGCCGCCCGCTAAGCCTGGAGAAGGCTTTATCAGCGAGGGCAGTACTTTAAGGGGCACTCCTGGTGGGGGCATGGATGAATTTTTTGCTAACTCCGGTGATTTGGTGACACGTATGGAGCATATTGCCACTGCCTTTGAAAATGTCTTTGGTGATAAAGAGGTTCAGGAGTCCATGAAGAATGGCTTTAAGAACATGCAGGGCATTACCGAGAATATGAATACCTTTACCAAGGTTATGGCTGATGTGGCTGTTGCTAATCAACAGGATATTACCCAAATGATTCATCAAATTAACGAGCTGACGCAGCGTATGAATGGCACAGCTGGTTATATTGAAAGCATCATGAAGGGTGTGGATAATAATGGCGAAACTGGCAGAAATTTGGCTGCCATCGCCAAGAATATGGCGGATACATCGCAGCGCATGGAAAACATTGTGCAGGTGCTGGAAACGGTTGCTAAGGACCCTGTAACCCAGGAGTCACTCAAGGAAACCTTGGTGAATGTAAAGGAAACCAGCGCCAAGGCGAATAGGATTATGGGTGCGCTTACCGAGGCTAAGATTTCGGCAGACGCAGGCTATAGTGCGGAGGGCAGCGATTGGCGCGGCAATTTGGGCGTTACGATTAGTCCTAGCGATAAAAACTTTTTGTACATGGGCGGCTATGATATTGGTGAAGCGAATAAGTTTGACTTTATCATGGGACGCAAAATGGGCAACGCTGCTGTGAGCATGGGCGCTATGCAGGGTGAGTTTGGCGTGGGTCTGAGCTATGATTTGGGCCGCGATTTTAAGCTGTACTCCCAGCTTTATGACTTTGATGACGCCAAGGTTAGGGTTGGTGGCGAGCTTAGACTGACGGATACCTTTTCGCTTTATGGCGAAACGATGGATGTTAGAGGCACCAAGCGCGATACGTACATGGGCGTGCGTACCTATTTCTAAGATTGCCGATAAAGCACCATATACTTCGTCAGGGCTCCTAGGAGTATTTCCGATACGCCGTCGTCGCCCTTCCTCGTCTCTGGTACTTTCTCGCCAATCTTTGTGAAGTGATGTTACAGAAATTTCATTTGACTTTTTTGGTCAAAGTAAATATAATTTTTTTATACTGACTGGTTAGTCAGAATTGATTGGAGGTTTCCTGATGACTAGACATAAATTTAGTAAACGTTTATTGCTCCTGTCCGCAGCACTGACCATGTTTATGAGTCAGTCCGCTTTGGCCGGAGAAACCGTGGAGCTGAATCTTGAGGACGCTATGCAGCGTGCCTTTAATACCAACCCTGCTATTACCATTGCAGGCTACGAAAGAGATAGTGCGAGAGCTAGCTATAATGCAGCACGTAACAGTAGATGGATTACTATCGAAGGTACCCATGTAACTAAGCGTAGTGGCAACGATGATGATGTTATTGGCAAAAAATATGTATTTGAGAACAATACTTTGACTGAAAAATATGTTAATCAAGGAAAATTACTTGGTAATTCTCACTCCAACACCTTGACTGCTTCCATGCCCATCTATACCGGTGGCAAGCTGAGCGGTACCATTAAGCAAGCTAAGGCTAGTTATTTGATTTCTGAACAAGGCTTGCAAAAAGCGTACAATGATATGCGTGCCACTGTAACCAATGGTTATTTTGATATGTTGCAAGCAGATAATATGCAAAAGCTGGGCCGCGAGTCCGTAGAGCGCTTAGCTGACCATTTGAAGAATGTAGAAGCCCAATACGAGGTTGGCGTTGTGGCCAAGGTTGATGTGCTGCGTAGCCAGGTTGAGCTTGCCAATGCTAAGCAAAGCCTGATTAAGGCTGAAAATGCTTACCAAATTGCCGAAGCTAATTTGAATAAAATCGTGGGCCTGCCCATGGATACCCAGCTGAAGCTGGATAATATCTTGGTTTATGCTCCTTATGAAAACGATATGCAGTACTGCTTGGATTATGCTGCTATGCATCGTCCTGAATTGGAGCAGGCAAAGCAAAATGTGGAGGCTGCTAAAGGTGCTCTGCGTGTGGCTATCTCCGGCCATATGCCGCAAATTGCTGCTAGTGCTAGCCAAAACTGGAATGATAGCAACTGGCCCGGTGACGAAAATGGTAACTGGGGTGTAGGTGTTCAAGTAACTATGAACATTTTTGACAGCGGTGTTACTACATCCAAGATTCACGGCGCTGAAGCTGATTTGGCTAAGGCGCATGAAACCTATCGCGATACTGTGGATGCTGTGAACCTCGACGTACGCTCTAACTATTTGAATTTGCGAGAGGCCGAAAAACGCATTGACACCACTAAGCTGGCTGTTTCCCAAGCTGAAGAGGATTACCGCATTGCTCAGCTGCGCTATATGAATGGCGTTGGCACCAACACCGATGTGCTGGATGCACAGGTGGCGCTGACCGATGCTAAAACCAACTATCTGCAAGCAATGTACGATTACAACACCTGCAAGACCAATCTGGAGACCGCTATCGGCGTGCCCATGCAGTTCCCCACCAAGGTTGTAGTGGAGCCCAAGGTTGCTGAAGCAGAAAAAGCTGTAAACGCAAAAGAAGCAAAATAATATAAATGATTTAACATGACGCCCGAGGCCAACGCCCGGGCGTTTTGCTTTGCTACACTGGTAGGTCTAGAGGTCTTACTAAGGTGTGTGCCGGGGTGCGCTCTTCGCTCACACAAGTAAAATAATTTGCTACGTTCAACAGGAGGATTTGCATAAGCGTCGAAATAATAAAAGTCGAAGTATTTATTTTACACAATATGGGCAAGCTTGACACAAATTTGTCACTCTTGCCTGTTACAATTAACAATGGTGACTTTTATGAAAAAATATTTTAGATTTATAGCATTTTTGATAGTGCTGCTCAGCGCAGGCTATATCTTTTTGGTGCACACTGTGATGCCCAAATATATTCGCCAATCTATACCCGAGGCGGAGCGCATTGCGTCCAGCTTTATCAATGGCAGCATAACGCTAAAGGATATCACCTGGAATGGCGGGCTTAGCGCCGAGGTAGGACAGCTGGAGGTTAAGGATGCACAGGGACAAAAGGTAGCAGAAATTCCTCGTATTATTGTGCATCTGCGTCCCTGGCTAGCATTAGACAAGGGCGCTAGGGCGGTGAGCCGCGTGGAGCTGGTGCGTCCCCAGGTTTATTTAAGCATGGACGACAAGCAGCAGTGGAATATGGCCAAGCTGCTCAAGCCCTCTGATTCGGACGAAACGCCCTTTTATGGATTGTTAGAGATTTCGAATGGCGTGATGCATGTTGCAATGCCTCAGGGCCAGTGGGATATCCCTGTGTCCGGCACGGTTAACGGCGGTGCCAATCCTAAATTTGCTTTGGGGCTGCGCTTAGGCAGTGGCGTGGATACGCTCGCAGTGGGCGGACTTGTAACCACCAAGGGTGAAGGACGCATCGAGCTCAAGAGCGATAAGCTTGCTTTGGCTCCCTACGCTGCTTTGGCCAAGCATTATGCTGGCGTCGAAGAGCTCAAGGGCGACTTGAGCAAACTGGCGCTTATTTATGTGAATGAGAAAGGAAAACAGCGCTATTCTGGCGAGGTTAATTTGGCAGGCCTTGAGGGCAAAATGCAGCTGGGAGATGCTAAGCATAGCCTGAAGCTGGACGGGCAGGTGCGCGCACACGATAGCTATCTTAACATTAGCTCCCTGGAGGCAGTGGTGGATGGCCAAAAGCTAGCACTTGAGGGTGAAGCTGATTTGCGCGATACTGATGCTCCTAGTGCCAAGGGCGTGCTGACCGCTGACAAGCTGGCCTATGAGGGCTACAAGCTAGAAAAGCTGCGCCTGCCTTTTAGAGGGGATAAAAAGGAGATTATTCTTGAGAATGTAGCTGCAGCCTATGGCGGTGGCGCTATTAAAGGTAATGCTACCTATAGCCTTGAGGAAAAGGTGCTCACTGGTGACCTGGAGCTGAAGGATGTAACCCATGTGACACCGGATAGACCGAAGGATGATGTGCATATTAATGCTAAGCTAGCCCTGCTGGCCAAGGTGTTAGAGGATAAGCTACAGCTGCATGCTGCTACCGAGGTCATGGAGCTTGAATGGCGTGGGCTGAAGATTAACCGCATGAATATGGATGGCGCAGTTGATAAAAATGGCCTAGCCATAGACCATTTCAGTGCTTTTGCCGGGGAGCGGGGCGTGCTTTTGGCAACGGGTAACGTGAACAAGGCAGGCGAGCTACACATCGAGGGCCGCATGACGGATTTCCCCATTAACCCTGTGCTGGCAGCGGCTGGCAAAGAGGGCAGCGGCCTGTGCTCCACGGGCTTTGCCGTGGGCGGCAAGCTCACCGCGCCTGAATTTGCCGGCGTTTTGCAGCTGACGCAGGCCGAGTTTATGGAGCAAAAGATTAAGGAAGCGCATGGCTTTGTTGCCCTTAAGGATAATCAGCTCACTATTAAAAACTTCCGCGCCAATATGGAGCAGGGGCATCACATTGTGAGCGGTTTAGTGGATTTGCGTGGGGAAGAGCCCTATGTTGATTTGTCGCTAGAAACATATGGCGTGCACATTGAGCCTATTATGGCGCTCATTTTGGGCAAAAAGGATGTGCCAGTGACCGGAAATCTGGATAATATTATGCAGGTGCGCGGTACAACGAGCCAGCCCTATGTGTATGGCGAAGTGCATGCCTCCGATGGCAGTGCTATGGAGCAGCTGTATAATAGCGTGGACGGTCGCTATTTATATGACAAGGGAACTTTGGAGCTGGAGGACTTTTTGATTAAGGCCTTTTACGCTGATGTTAAGCTGGATGGCACCATGGCCGATGATGGTCGCCTAAACTTTGATATGGTGGCCAAGAATGTGGATTTGGCGCATTTGCCGATTAAGGACGAGACTATTGATTTAGGGGGCAAGGTGAACGCCAAAGGTCACATAGGCGGCAGGATCACTGCTCCCACCTTCCGTGGCGATGTGGATAGCGACAAGGTTTTGATTAACGGCGAGGCTCTTACCGAGCTATCCGGCACTGTGGATGGCAGGGGTCTGCCCTATAATATGTTTAAGGTTTCGTTTAAACAGCCCTATAAGCACGACCCATCCAATTATGGCTTATACACTGCCGATGTCAACCTTAATCTGCAGGAAAAATACATGCAGGGCAAGGTGCAGATGCTGTGGGGCGATATTGGCGGCCTGCTGCGTATGGCACGTATGGATTACGATATTAATGGCCAAATGCAGGGCTTGCTGGATTTTTGCCCCCAAGGCAAGGGGAGCGGCCTGAATATTTCTATTACAGCCGATGATGTAAAAATTCACGAGCTGAATTATTCGCATATGGAACTTAAGGGTAATATTAAAAAGACGCTGCTTACCTTGGATGAGGTGAAGCTACAGGAGCAGGATGGCATTACCGACCGCGGCTTGATTACCGCCGGAGGCCAGATTGAGCTGAAGGAGCAGGGCTTTAATTTAAGTATGCAGGCTTTTAAAGCTAATCCTGCCATTGTCACAGCAGTGATGAAGGACCCGCCCGAAATTAAGGGCGAAATGGATATGCAGGTGCAGCTAGCCGGCACTGTAGCGAAGCCAAGTGGCAAGGGTTCTTTGGAGATTATCAATGGCTCTGTTGCTGGCGTAGGTGTGGATAAGCTTAATGCGGAGCTTGCATTAAAAAATGATACGATTAAGCTGGAATATTTAGTAGCAAGTAAGGATGCTTATAGTGTGAAGGCGTCCGGCGATATTCCGCTGGATGTGTTCCGCTCTAAGGAGCAACGACGTAATCCGCGTTCTCAAATGAATATTATCATGGATTTGAACGAGGCCCGCTTAGGCATTTTGCCAGCCCTAAGCAAGATGGTGGAATGGGGCGTGGGTGAAACCAATGGTGCTGTGCGTTTGGCTGGTACACTTGAAGAGCCCTTGCTCTATGGCTCGTTAAAAATTGTGGATGGTGCAGTCAAAATTAAGGATTTGGATACGGCGCTGGAGGCAATCAACTTGGATGTGGACTTCCAAGGCAATACTGTGCTTTTGCGTAACGTTTCTACGAAGCTGGGCAAGGGTACCTTGTCTGCCGAGGGTAGCTACGCTTTGCAAACCACGGAAAAGGATGCCTATAAGCTGCATATTAAAGCCGATAATGCCGAGCTTGCTTCGCAAATCTTTACCGGTCGCATTAATAGCGAAATCGAGATTGTGCCGCAAAAATATCGCGACCGCAAGAAGGCTAAGGGCAACGTACCGCCGCCGGTGGAATATAGACCTTTAATTAAAGGTCAGCTGAAGCTGGATGATGTGGTTGTTAATATGCCCACCGTTCCCGAAATGGGCGAGGGCGAGAGCAATTTTGGCCTGGATATGAAGGTGGAGCTGGGCAAGAAGATTCACCTTTACAATAGCTATTTATACGATATTTGGCTTAATGGAGGCATTCATATCAAGGGCAGCACTCTTTTCCCAATTGTTGATGGCACCATTAAGGCAGATAAGGGTACGATTTCCTATTTGCGCACGGACTTTAAGCTGCAAAAGGCAGGTCTTGTTTGGGTTGAGCCCGGCACCTTCCTGCCAAATGTTAATTTGGAAAGCACAGCTCGCTTTAGCCGCTATCGCATTTATATGAAGGTTAACGGCCCAGTCGAAAAAATGGATTTGGTGCTGACCAGTGACCCGCCGCTGGAGCGCAACACTATTGTGCGTATGCTCACACTGCAGCGTGATACAGCTGGCAGCAACGAGGTTACCAGCGAGGATATGAATAATCTGATGACTGTGGGCTTACAGATGACTGTTTTGGGCGACGTGGAGACCTGGATTAAGCAAACCTTGGGCTTGGACCAATTCCGCATTTACACCGGAAAGGTGCGTTCCGGCATAGGCTTTGAAAGCGCCAAGGACCGCAGTCAGGACTTGACTACGGATGAGCGCAATCAGTATAATGTATTAGTGAGCAAATATTTAAATAATAATTTCATGTTTGGCTATACTACTAGCTTTGATGCTCTTGACAGGAGTATTTTTGGGCAGTACGATATTAGTAGGCACATGAACATTACCTATTCCAGAAGCTATGATATGAACGATAAAACCGATAATTGGTATGGCCTGGAATACAAGATAACATTCTAATGAGTAAAATTTTTGTGGAAGGGAGGTGCAAGCATGCTGCAAAGCTATCTTGAGGAGCTGCGCAAAACTCCGCTCCTAGAGCCGGAGGAAGAGCGCCAGCTGTGGCAGCAGGCGGCAGAGGGCGACTTGGCTGCTCACCAAAAGCTGATGACTAGCTATCAGCCCTTGGTGTTTAAGATTGCCGCCAGCTTTAAGCTAGGTGAGGCCGAAACCATGGAGCTCATCCAAGAGGGCATGGTGGGCCTTTTAGAAGCAGCCGAAAGCTATGATTATACGCGTCAGGTAGCGTTCAGCCTGTTTGCCTCCTTCCGTATTAAGGGTAACATGGTGGATTATTTGCGCCATGCTGACCGTAAGGGCTTGCTGTATCTTGACAGTGAAATCAGCCAAGGCTTTACGCTGAGCGATGCCCTCCCCTCGGAGCTAGCAACCCCAATAGAAGTGACGGAGCGCAAGCTGTTGCAGGAGAAGGTGGCCCAGGCCATGGATAGACTGCCTGCCAAGGAGCAGCAGGTGCTGCAGGGCATGTATTTGGAGGATAGACCGGCCCAGGCTGTGGCCGATGCTATTGATGTAAGCCTGGGACATGTATATCGCCTGCAGAAGCAAGGCGTGCGCCGTATTCGTGGCATGCTGTCTAGATTTATGCATGACTTCAACAAGGATTAAAAAATTCATCTTTAGTATTATTGACTAGAAAATAGTCGTAAACACAAGAAAAATCAATAAAAACAGCGCTAATTTGCAATAATGCACCGAGAAAATCTGCAAAGAATAATGATTCTAGTTGGTATATTAGGATAGTTGTGATTCTTAGCAGAAGGAGGTATTTCCATGGCGCAGCCAGGTAACTCTTTGTTCCGCCGCATCCGCAATGTAAAAAGCAGCTTGGATAATGCGGAGCAGAGTTTTTTGGACAATAAGGATATACGTGGAGAGCTGGATTTGATGCTGGCCGAAGCGGAGCTCAAAAATTTGCGCAAGAAAAAGGATGTACCCTGGAGCTGGAATCGCCAGCTATTGGCTGGCTGTATTGCGGTGCTGCTAGTTTTGGCAGGCGTGGGTGGCTGGTACTTTGCTCGCGGCCATTATAAGCAGCGGGCTAGGGCTGCAGCTCCTCCTGTAGTAGATACTGCAAATGTAGCCGGGGCTACTACGGCTTTACCTGAGGCAGCAAAGCAGCAGGAAAGCAAAGCTGTGGCAACACCTGAGCAAGCAAAGGACGCTGTGACTGAACACTCTAAGGAGCAAAATCAGTCGCAGGTTTCTATATCCAAGGCTGATATGCGCAAATTAGTGCAATCGGCTCGCGTGGAATTGAGTAATTCGAAATAATGCGAAGGAGGACTTTATTGATGAAAAGAACCTTATGGCAGCCTCTAACAGTGGGCCTGGCAGCCTTGCTGCTGGCTTTGCCTGCTTATGCTGAAAACACACAGGCACCTGATGCGGCTGCTGCTCCGGTAGCACAGTCTGCTCCGGCGCAAAAGAAAGAAAATAGACTGGCTCCCTATTTAGGCAAAAAAATTACCAAGCAAATTATTAAAGGTAATGTGGCTATTAGCGAGGAAGAAATTGCTGCTGCTTTAAAAACTAAGCAGGGCATGGAATTCACTGAAGAGGGCTTAAACCAGGACCTGAGTGCTATTTATGATTTGGGCTGGTTCTATGATATGCGTCCCGAATTTAAGCTGGTGCCCGAGGGTGTGCAGATTATTTATCATGTGCTGGAAAATCCCGTCTATAAGGATTATAAGATTAATGGTAATACTGTTATTGATAGCAAAAAGGTTGAGGCCTGCTTCGATTTAGAAAAGGGTAAAATTGCTAATCTTAAGCAAATCAATAAATGCGTGCAAAAGCTGGAGGAAGAATATCGTTCTGCCGGCTACATTCTGGCCCGTGTTACCGATGTACACATGGAGCAGGATGGCACCCTGCAGGTGACTGTAAACGAGGGCCTGGTAGAGGGCTTCAAGGTTAAGGGTAACCAAAAGTGTAAGGATTACGTTATTACCCGGGAAATGAAGCTCAAGCCCGGCAAGCCCTTTAACGCTAAGGATGCACGCCGCAGCATGCAGCGCGTGTATAACCTGGGTTATTTTGAAGACGTCAACGTGAAGCTGAACCCCGGTCGCGAGCCTAACTCCGTTGAGGTAGAAATCGATGTTGTAGAAATGAACACCGGCACCTTTGGTATTGGCGCTGGCTATAGCAATGCCGACGGCTTTGTTGGTATGATTTCCATTGGTGATAAAAACTTCCGCGGCACCGGCGATAAGATTAATATTCGTTGGGAGTTTGGCGGCGAGGATAATAAGAACTACGACTTTAGCTACACCCGTCCGTGGTTGGATGATAAGGAAACTGCTGCAACCATTAACCTTTATGATATCACTAACGAGTATGCGGATTACGATATTAATGGCGATGAAATCGCTCGCTATGACAAAAAGCGTCGTGGCCAAGAGCTGACCTTTAGCCGCAAGACTAATAATGAATTTATTAGTAACTATGTAACCTTGAAGAATAGCAATGATATTTACGAAGGCGAAGCCGATGGTTACGAGGGCGATAAAGAGCAATATTACGAAAAGCAATTTGGTCCTGATGGTGGGGCTCAAAGCTCTAAGTATAAAGACTGGATGCCCAAAACTGCTGAAGAGCGTCGCAAGGAAAACTTTGGCGTAACCCGCTCCATCACCGTGGGTCGTATTTATGACTCCCGTGATAATGTTTATGACCCGCACGAGGGCAAGCGTATTGCCTATAGCGTTGAATGGGCCGGTGGCCTGGGCGGCGATTTTGACTTCACCAAATTCACTGCCGATTGGCGCTACTACTTCCGCGCCGGTGGCGAAAACGTGTGGGCACTGAACCTGGGTGCAGGCTATGCTGATGGTGATATGCCGTTGTCCCAACGCTTTGCTATGGGCGGCAGCGACACTCTGCGTGGCTACGAGGATGACCAATTCCGTGGCAACAGCATGGTGAAGGCAACCTTGGAATATCGCTTCCCCATCGTGAAGAAGGTACAGGGCGTGCTGTTTACTGATAATGGCTATGCTTGGGATAAACGCCATGAGGACGAGTTCGACTTTGGCCTTGTTAAAAATAGCTATGGTGTGGGCCTGAGAATCAACTCTCCGCTTGGTCCTGTAAAACTGGATTATGGCTATGGTGAGGACGGTGGCAAGTTCCACTTTAGCTTTGGTGGTCAGTTCTAATCAGTATAATTTAGGAGCAGATGCTGCTATGAAGCTGAATAAGTTATTAATTGTTGCTGCAATGACATGCTTGCCATTGCAGCAAGCTTTTTCTGCCCCCATTGAGGATGTTGCCGTGCAGGTTGTGGATACTGGTGGCGGCACAAGCCAGGTGCTGCTGGAGAGAATGAGCAGCAGCATGCAGGTGGTGGCGAACCAATTATTTATCGATAAGGATGAT
>USBV01000034.1 GCA_900553055.1 uncultured Phascolarctobacterium sp. | reverse complement strand
GCTGGCTGAGTGGCTGCTGGCGAAGGAGCTTAGGGCGTGGGAGCGCGAGCTGGCCTGCTCGCTGCAGGTGGAGGGCGATGCCAGCCTGCACCTAGAAAGTTTTATGATTTTAGACAATACTGGTGTTGACAAATAACTCCATTATTGGTAAAATATTCCAGTATGGACTGTTTTAGTCCGTCCCCAACCGCGCAGAGAGGTCCGAAAATCTCGCAATAGGGCGAGTACCGTATTTGGCGAGTCTATCATTAAGGGAGGTGCAATAGATGTACGCAATTATCAAAACCGGCGGCAAACAATACCGCGTTAGCGAAGGCGAAACCCTGCAAGTTGAAAAACTGAACGCAGAAGTTGGCGCTGAAGTTGTTTT
This sequence comes from uncultured Phascolarctobacterium sp., assembly GCA_900553055.1. Classification (GTDB taxonomy): domain Bacteria; phylum Bacillota; class Negativicutes; order Acidaminococcales; family Acidaminococcaceae; genus Phascolarctobacterium_A. The sequence continues at coordinate 11,789 of USBV01000034.1, read as the reverse complement.
CGAAGAAGTTCTGACCGTAGTTAACGACGCTGACGTTAAGATTGGCAAGCCCGTAGTTGAAGGCGCAAAGGTTGTTGCTAAAGTTGTTGAACACGGCAAAGCTGACAAGATTTTCGTTTTCAAATACAAAGCTAAATCCAACTATCGTAAACGTCAAGGTCATCGTCAACCGTTCACTGCTGTTGAAATCGTTTCCATCAACGCTTAATAGCAATGGTACAGGTCGATATATGCAAGGATAAGCAGGGTATGATAACTGGCTATAAGGTCAGCGGTCATGCGGGCTTTGCAGAAGAGGGCATGGACATTATCTGTAGTGCCGTTTCTGCTTTGACTCAGGCGCCCTTGCTTGGCTTGGAAAGACACTTGAAGCTCAAACCGTCCTACAGCGTGAATCAGGAGGACGGAATTTTAGAGGTAGCATTGAACAGTGCTCCTACTGACCTGACACAGGCGATTTTACAAACCATGGTTTATGGAGTGGAATCAATTGCACGTCAGTGTCCGCAATATGTTCGCATCCAAGAACATAGGAGGTGAAAGTAATGTTTGAAATTATTCTGCAATTACATGCACATAAAAAAGGTACCGGTAGCTCCCACAACGGTCGTGACTCCAACGCGCAACGTCTGGGCACCAAAGCTCATGACAGCCAATTGGTAACCGCTGGCAGCATCATCGTTCGTCAACGTGGCACCAAATTCCATCCCGGCAACAATGTTGGCATGGGTAAGGATTACACCATTTTCGCTACTATCGAAGGTCGCGTAAAATTCGAGCGCAAAGGCCGCGATAAGCGTCAAATCTCTGTATATCCCGTAGAAGAAGCTATCTAATCTACAAAAAGCAAATCCGCATCCAGTTATGGGTGCGGATTTTTTAATGCTTCAAAAGGCCACTTTAGCCAAGAAATAACTGCAGAAGCTTGGGGAATGTGGTATACTGTAGCTAGCTAGAATAGCAGTAATACTTGATAATTGGAGTTGATACATATGTTAGAAATTGGAACTGTGGCTCCGGCTTTCACTCTGCCGGATAAGGAAGGGAAGTTGGTTAGCCTCAAGGATTTTGCTGGCAAAAAAGTCGTATTGTACTTTTATCCCAAGGATTCTACCCCGGGCTGCACACGTCAAGCACAGGCTTTTCGCGATGCGTTTACTAAATTTGAAGAAGCTGGCGCAGTAATCATCGGCATTAGCAAGGATAGCGTTAAGTCTCACATGAATTTTGCTACGAAGCAGGAGCTGCCCTTTATCCTGCTATCTGATACCGAGCTCACCACCCTGCAAGCGTATGAGGTTTGGCAGGAAAAGAAGCTTTATGGCAAGGTAAGCATGGGCGTAGTGCGTTCCGTCTACGTGATTGATGAAGAGGGCAATGTGGCTGCGGCTTGGACCAAGGTTAAGCCGGAGCAGAGTGCTGTGGATGCACTTGAGTTTGTGTGCGGCTGCGAAAATTAAAAAAATTAATAAAAGTTTATGCTGCCACTCGTGCAATTCGAGGAGAACGTGGGCTTTGCGAAAATGGAGACTTAGCTGCCTATTGACAAAAGGTGGAGCATATCTTATAATAAGCTAGTAATGCTGGTGTAGCTCAATAGGCAGAGCAACTGATTTGTAATCAGTAGGTTGTGGGTTCGATTCCTATCACCAGCTCCAAAAACAAATTACCCCCAGAGTACGCTCTGGGGATATTTTTTAGGTTGTGGGTTTACCCCTCAGGGGGGTACATACGATTCCTATCACCAGCTCCACTAAAAAACAAGCCCTCGGAGTTTTCTCCGGGGGTATTTTTTTGCTTGTGGGTGGGGAATAAGCGAATATTTTTATTCTTTTGCCTTTATAGAAAATCTATATTATAATATTATTGAATAGTTGTAGTCAATCGATTATCTTTTATATATAACGAGAAAACGCTATTAATGGGCGTTAAAAAATTAACACAAGGGTAGTAATTTGGATAGCTTTGCAAAGCGTAGGTGATTAGGGATGGAAGACAAAAATTTACAGGGAGAATTAATGCTTCTCCAATACATTAAGGATATACTGGAGGAGCCCCAAAAGGCGAAGCTGGATATGTTCGCTTTGCCCCGCGAGCAGCATAGCTTGGGCAGGGGCTTGCAAAACTTAGCTTCATGCATGCTGGAGCAGCAGCGTCGCTTAGAAGCCAATGCTACCACCGATAGCCTCACCGGCATCGGCAATCGCAGGGCCTTTGATAACCACGTGCACAACCTGTGGGAAAAGCGCATGCCCTGCACAGTGGCCTTTATTGATATGGATGAGCTTAAGGGCTGTAACGACCATGCCGGACACAAAGAGGGCGATCACTATATCCAACGCGTGAGCAGTTTGCTTGAAGGCGTGTGCATGGAGGGCGAGCATGTTTTTCGCATTGGCGGCGACGAATTTGTAATTCTTTCCCCGTGGGCTACGGAGCATGATTTGGAGCAGCGTCTGCAGGACGCACGCGAAAGCTTTGTGCAAAATATGGCTAAAATAGTGGATTATCACTGTGGCTTTAGCTTTGGCTGCACCCATATCAACGAAGCTACCCCTGATGCTTATAATAATTTGCTGAGTAATGCCGACCAGCGCATGTACGAATATAAAATTCATCAAAAGCAGCTGCGCGAGGAGCATGATAAAGCTTCGCATGCCAACGATATTTATGATGCTAATTATGGCCTCGAAAGCCGCATTTTTGAAGCTTTAAGCATGACCATGCGCAATCGTTATTTATATGTTTGTAATATGCGCACTAATATGTCCCGCTGGTCCGCCAATATTGTGAAGGATTTTAATTTGCCGGGTGAGTATATGTTTGACGCAGGCAATATTTGGCTTAACTGCATTCATTCTTATGACCGTCAGCTGTATTTGGATGATATTGGTGCAGTTTTTAACGGCCAATCTCTGTACCATTCCTGCTAATACCGTGCGAAGGATGCCAACGGCTACTACGTGATGTGCGCCTGTAACGGCTATCGCTTAAAGGGTAAGGGTGATGAGCCTGATTTATTTGTGGGCACCATTCAAAATCATGGCGTGATTGAAAATGTTGACCCCGTAACTAGTCTTTATAATGTTTATGAGTTCTTAAATTATATGAAGAAGGTACAAAATGAAGGTACGCCGGTGGATATTTTAGTGCTGGGGATTACGGGCTTCCATCTCATTAACGACACCTATGGCTATGATAATGCCAACACAATTCTCAAGGATTTAGCGCAGCAGCTGCGCGAGCTGGCCGGCGAGGATAAAAAGCTGTTCCGCTTAAATGGCATGAAAATGGCATTTGTTATGAGCTGCACATCCCGCAGTGAAGTGCGCGATTTATATGACAAAATAATGCACATTCTCAAAAACCAGCTCTATTTTGAGAAGGAGCAAATCAAGCTCTACATGGCAGCCACTGCCCTCCATTATGAGGGTAAGGAGGATAATAGCTCCACCCTGCTATCCGAGCTTGATTATTTGATAGATTTGTCCAAGCAGGAAAAAAGTGGCGAGCTTGTTTACGTGGATGAGCACTATAAAAACAGTGCCAAGCATCGTTTAGAGGTTTTGGGCGCAGTTAAGCGCAGCATCCTGAATAATTGCGAGGGCTTTTATTTAGTATATCAGCCGCAAATTACTGCTGACGGCCGCGTGAGCGGCGTTGAAGCGCTTTTGCGCTGGAAGGATTTAACCCACGGCGTGGTGCCGCCCAACGAGTTCATTCCTTGGCTGGAGCAGGATATTAGCTTTTATGATTTGGGCTTGTGGATTTTGCGCCAAGCCATGTATGACGGCTTGGGCTTAATCAAGAATAATCCTGATTTAGCTGTTGCAATTAATATTTCCTATAAGCAGCTGGAGCGCGAAAGCTTTTTGGACGATGTACTCATTTTGCTGCGGCAAACTGGCTTCCCGCCTCAAAATTTATTGCTGGAATTCACCGAGCATTGCCGCGCCTTGGATATTAATCGCTTGCAATACATCGTCAAATTCTTCAATTCCTACGGCATTCGCATTGCTGCCGATGATTTTGGTAGTGGTTATTCTTCTTTAATGCTGCTGCGTAATGTGGAGTTTGAAGCTATCAAAATCGACCAAAACTTTATTCGTGGCATGCTGGAGCGCACGCGCGACAAGATTTTGGTTAATGTGATGATTGAATGTGCTCACAAATTAAACACTGCTGTATGCGTTGAGGGCGTGGAAACCGAAGAGCTGATGGAGATTACGCGCGACTATGCAGCGGAATTCTTCCAGGGCTATTTGATTGCGAAGCCCTTAGAGCTTAATGCTTTAAAGCTGTTTATCGCAGGCAGGGAGCTTACGCAAAAATAAAACACGCATAACACATAAAAAGAAGCTGGAGACCTAAATTTTTAGGCTCCAGCTTTTTTTGTGCTATATTAGCTTTTAAAATTGCTTGTTTTTGATGCGGTTGAACAGAATGTGCATGACGCCTGCTGCCTCATCGGGGAACTTGATGAGAATATCGTTGCCATCCTTATGATGGAAGGTAACGAGGTTGATGTCGTCAAAATCGGCACTCTTGATATCGCTGATGTTGATGGCCACGGCATTCTTTTGGCTCAAATAAATGATGCGCTTATTGGTGAGCACAAAATGGCCCAGCTCCTGCAAAATAGTTGCTTCCTCTTTAATCTTGGGGTGCTCCAGCTTTTCCCCCTTAAAGCTAACTGTTTCGTCGATGCTGAACTTGCGAGTGAGCTCAAAATAATTGTCCTCAATCTCGATTTGTTTATTTGGGCACCAGCCGCAGTTAACGGTGGCATAGGCGCCCTCGCCCTCGTCCAAGGGTAAATCCAGCTCCATGGGCTCCAGCTTTTTGTTTTCGGCATCCCACAGATTGCGATATTTTTGCAGCGCGTTAACGATATTATTCTTAAACTCGTAGGGGATATCCAGCTTAGCGCAGTCCTCTCTAAAGCCGGCCTCCTGCTCGGGGCTATAGCGTGCAGCCTTCACAATATCTTCAAACAGCAAATTAAAATGCGCATGGAAAACCTGCTTGCGCACCGAAAGGCCATCCTCGTAGTCATAGCCAAAAAGCTCGTTAATAGCGTGGATATCGAGCGGCTCCTCATTGCTCAAAAGATTGCGGCAACGGGTGAAATAGGCAGCTGTTTTGGCGCCCTTGTCGGCCAGCTTTGCCAAATGAGGCGGCAGCTCCAAAATCTCGGCCAAATGCGCCAGCTGCGCAAACAGGGGCTCGTCCTTAGCCTGTGCTTTGGTGAAGACTACATCAGCAAATTTGCGGTACAGGCCACTGCGCTGCTGCAAATTTTCGTCATTAAATTTTACGCCCCATTTCTTTAGGGCAGCTTGCACATCGGCGGCAGTTACGGCATCCATGCTTGCGGCTTGAGCGAGCAGGTTATTCAGCTCCTTCCAGCCGTTTTCAGCAGGCTTGCTGCCGAACATTTTAGAGAAAAAACCACATTGTTCTAATTCTTGTATTTCGTAAGGCTTCACGTTAGTTGCTCCTTGCATGTTATTTTGTAAGTAATCTAACCTATATTATACTGTAAAATAAGTGTGAAATAAAGCAGTTTTTTGGGAAAATAAAAAAGGCCGGCGCAAACGCGCCAGCCTTGGTAAAGCAGAACAACTTTAGGCAGCTTGTAATTTTTAATCCAAGGGCTCTTGGGTAACCTTCACAAAAACACTTTGCTTTTGTTGCACATTGCCAAAGAACACGCCCTTATCGATAATGCAATCACTCGCGTCGCGGCCCTCGGACATCTTGATATACATATCATCCACAATCCTGTTATTGGTGGGGTCAATGCCAATCCAGTGGCCACGCGCATAAACCTCCAGCCACGCATGGGTTGCGCCCTCGCCAATCATAAAGCCGGCCACATAGCGAGCGGGAATGCCCAAATGACGGCATAGTGCCAGCATAATATGCGTATAATCCTGGCACACGCCCGAGCCCTGGTCCAGTGCTTGTTGCGCCGTGGTGCGGGTGTTGGTGCTCTTGGGCTTATAAATAAAGCGATGATAAAGCTCGTCGCTCATGCGCAGTGCCTTTTGCACCGGGTCGCGCTGCTGCTCGGCCAGTGCCAAATAAGGCTCCATGCCATGGGTGAGCGTGGTTTGTGGCGTGGGATAGTAAAAAATGTGATTTAGCTCGCCGTGGTCAATGTTTTCGCTATTAGTAATCACCAGGCCCGAAACACAAAAGCTAAAGCTATCATGGGGATCTTCAATAAAGCCAAAGCACATAGGATTACCAAAGGCATCCCAGCTTTTGGTAATAGAAGTGAGTGGCGTAATAGCGCACGATAGCTTTTTTATTCTTTGCGTGCAGGTATCCTTGGGCAAGCAGCGCAAAGCAAAGCTGTGACGAGTCACATCACCGGTAAAATCAAGCTGCATTTCATAATGGAATTTTAGCTTTCTCAATCATATCAATCCTTAAAAATATTATTAAGGTTCGGTAGAATAAAGCTCAGGTTACCGCCCTTTTTATCATTTATAGCATCACTGACAATCCTAAAATTATCTTCGTTATAAGCGGCACGGCTGCGCTGCAGACGATAAGCCATGCGCTCATAAGCAAGCTCCATTGCCTTTTTATCATAATCCAAGCGGATGTATAAGTCAAGCCTTTCGATATATCTGCCAGTTTTCATGATGTTGCGGCAGGCGCTGCTTTCAACATAATCGTCGATACAGCCCCAAAATGCATATAAATCATCAAGAACCTGCTGCAGATGCAAAAGGCAAAAGGTTCCTTTTTTTGCGTCCTCCATAACGTCCAAGGCCAGCTGCATATAGCCCAAGGCAGTGGAGCTAATCATATCGCGCATAACGCTGGCATTATCGCAGGCGCGGGACAAATTGCTATAAATGGAGTTGGGGTCCGTTTCGTCAAAAAGATAATTAACGATAAAAACCTCCTTGCTGCCATACACATCAGGAATATGCAGCTTTTCGCAAATATGCTTATAGGCATTGGGGTCCTGGTCCAGCATCGTGTCATAAGCATCCATAAAGGTGCGGATGGTGGTGAAGGCGCGCTCGCTGTAGCGGCCCAGCCAATAGAGATGGTTTGATTTTTCTAACGAGATAATACCCATGTGTCTTTAAAGCCTCCTCCTTGAGATGAGTTAACTACAAACGAATCCGGGTTGCGCGAGAAACGAGTTAGGCCGCTGGGCCAAACCTTGGTATCGCTGCCGCTCAGCACAAAGGCACGCAAATCGGCCTTACGCAGCACCTCTTGACCATTGTCCATAATCGGCAAATCGATAAAGTCGATTATTTCCTGGGCAATAAAGCGGCGCGGCTCGGCCTTCATCAAATCGATGAAATCGGCCTTCTTTTTGCTATCTAAATCGCGACCAAAGAATACGCCATAGCCACCGGCCTCAGAAACATCCTTGAAGACCAGTTTTTCAAAATTAGCCAGCGCATAATCCCTATCCTTTTGATAATACATCAAATAGGTGGGAGCGTTATTAGTAATGGAATCTTCGCCCAGATAATATTTAATCATAGCTGGTACAAAGTAATAAATGCCCTTGTCGTCGGCGACGCCGTTGCCAGGGGTATTCATAATAGCCACGTTGCCGGCGCGGTAAGCAGCCATCAAATTGGGCACGCCAATGAGGGATTCCGGCAGGAAGGTGAGCGGGTCCAAGTATTCATCGCTAATGCGGCGATAAATAGCACCAACACGCTGCGGCTTATCCATAGCGCGATAATAAACATGACTGTTTTCTACATATAAATCCGAAGGCATTGCCAAAACACTATGCGTCATTTCGGCCAGATAAGCATGCTCAAAGAAAGCGGCGTTGTAGCGGCCGGGCGTCAAAATAACATTTATGCCGCCTGTGTTAACGCTCTTCATCACATTGCCCAGCATCGTGCCATAATTACGGTTATCAACAATAGCATTGCTAGCATAGGTTTGGGGGCTGGCAATGCGGCACAGCTTGCGGGCAATCAAGGGATAGCTGGCACCGGATGGGATGCGCAAATTATCCTCCAATATATACCATTTTTTATCCTGAGCTTGCACCAAATCAATGCCGGAGATGTGGGAATAAACATTGCCGGGAGGAGTTACACCGGCGCACTCGGGCAAATAACCTTTGGAAGAAAATACAAATTCTTCCGGAATAATTTTGTCCTTAATGATTTTTTGCTCGTGATAAATATCATACAGGAACATGTTGAGGGCTGTTACACGCTGCACCAAGCCCCTTTCCATTTCCTCAAATTCCTTGGCGGTGATAACGCGGGGGATGGCATCAAAGGGGAATAGCTGCTCATGAAAGACATTATTCTTGTAAATACCAAACTTAACCCCGAAACGAGCTAATAGCTTGTTAATATTGTCCGTATATTTTATAAGATCCTGCATACGGGTTGCTCCTTTCTTCTTCTCCTCCCTAATAGCAAAAAAGGCAAAGCCACACTCGCGACTTTGCTTTCTATCATTATTGTAAACTTTGTGTGAAGAGGTGTCAATGAAAAAATACTTATTTAAAAGAAGGAAATATTTTTGTGAGTTTTTTGTTTGCAAAGTTACACAATGTGGACAAAGTTACTTTTTGGCGTGCTGCACTTGAGGAGGTGTGTTATAATATGTATATCAGAGAAATATAAGTGGAGTGCTTAGCATGGAATCATTTAATGAAGAAAAAGAAAAAAATACAGTTTGGAAAAAGAATTTGCCGGTTCTGTGGATAGCAGTATTTTTATGCTGCGCCAGCTACACCAGCTGCATTCCCTTTTTGCCGGTTTACATTATGCGGGAAATGGGAGTGCCTCAAAGCGAGGTTAATTTTTGGGCCGGCATCAGCTTTGCCGTTACCTTTTTAGGCTGCACCGTAATGGCTCCCTATTGGGGCGCGCTGGCCGACCATGTGGGGCAGCGCAAAATGGCCCTGCGTGCGGGCTACGGCCTCGCCTTAACCTATTTCCTTACCGGCGTGTGCCAAAATGTGTACCAGCTTATCGGCGTGCGTATTTTGTGTGGCATTGTGGCTGGCTTTGTGCCTGCGTGCATGTCCATGGCTTCTTCCTCGCTGCCGGAAAGCCGCATGGGCTGGGGCATGGGATTGATGCAGACTGCGCTCTCCTCGGGAACCATCATGGGGCCGCTCATGGGCGGTTACATGGCGAGCTGGTTTGGCATGCGCATGTCCTTTTATTTGGGTAGCCTGGCTCTGTTTGCCGGCACTGTGGCTGTCATGCTAGTGGTTAAGGATATGACCATTTTGCAAAAGGGCAGCTTTAGCGCGAGCAGCCTGTGGCACGATTTAAAGGACTCGCTCAAAAATAAAGAGCTGCGCTTTATTATGTTCATGTTCTTTATGATTCAAACCTGCATCATGACGATTCAGCCCCTTATTACTATGTATGTGGGGCAGCTCATGGGAGCAATGGGGGATGAGGCTGTGAAGATGAGCGGCGTTATCTTTTCCTTAGCCGGCTTTGCCGGCATTCTGGCGGCGCCCTTTTGGGGTAAGCGGGGGCAACGCTATGGCTATGTGCGCGTTTTTGCGCTTGTCACCTTCACCGCAGGCTTCATCAACCTCTTCCAGGTTTTTATCAAGGACGTGTGGCAGTTCGCCGCAATTCAGTTTATCTATGGCTTATTCCTAGCGGGTGCAGTGCCCAATATTAATGCCAATTTGACCGTGGTTACCGACAAAGCCACGCGCGGCAAGGCCTTTGGTCTTTCCACCAGCGCCAACCAGTTTGGCGGCGTAGTGGGGCCGCTCTTGGGTGGCGCGCTGGGCGCAGTCATGACAACGCGCTATGTTTTGGTAGCAACTGGCTGCATTTTGATGTGCATGGGAGCATATTCCTACTTTACGCGCGAGCATAAAGCAGCCTAAGCGTGCTAGCTCCCTGCTTGCGCAAGCTGTGCTAAGCTTATTAACAAGATTACTCAAGAAAAAATTGCGAAAGCCTGTTGACAAATAGCCAATAATCCTGTATAATTTTTCTTGTCGCAAACGGAGAGGTTCCCGAGTGGCTAAAGGGAGCAGACTGTAAATCTGCCGCGTTTCGCTTCGTTGGTTCGAATCCAACCCTCTCCACCAACCATTCATCGCGGGGTGGAGCAGTTGGTAGCTCGTCGGGCTCATAACCCGAAGGTCGGTGGTTCAAGTCCGCCCCCCGCAACCACATATGCTGATGTAGCTCAGTCGGCAGAGCGTATCCTTGGTAAGGATAAGGTCACCAGTTCAATCCTGGTCATCAGCTCCATTTTAAAGCAAGACTTCCTGTAAAACGGGAAGTCTTTTTTGTTTTGTTGTTACAATTATAATAGATTTTTCGTTTTCTAATAAAAACTAATCAATGAACTCGTGTGGGATAATCTTTAGGAGTATAATATGAATATAAGCCTTTTGGGAGGGATAGATATGAAACTATTATCAAAACTCACTGTTTTTTTATGATGCTGCTTTTTATGACAACATCTGTAAGATGTTTTGCTGAATCTGAGAATAAATCATCTTTTAAAGATCGTATTCAAAGTATTCAACAAGGGGCTGGAAGGAATCAGTTAAGATTTGCTTTTTATTTGGATTCAGAGGGACATGCTAACTTTGAACAGAAGGTTTTAGATGAGGTTGTCAATAGCATTCAAGAAAAAGTGCCCAGTTATGTTACAGTTCAAGGTGATGGTCAGTTTTTGGCTGATTTAGATTTGTTTAGGGAAACCAAATATGATGAGTTAATGGCTCAAATGCAAGCAACAAATCCCCAGTTTGCTGTTATGGGAGATTATGCAGAGAGTGGTAAAAAAGTCAAACTTACCAAACCTATACTTGATGAATTTTTAAAAGATAGCGAATATGACGGTATAGTATTGGCTAGGGTTGATGTTGCTCAAGTTAAACAAAATTGGAATCTTTGGATAGGCGGTATAAATACTAAAGCAGAATTAGATGTTACTCTAAGAGTGTTTAATAAGCACTCTCAGAAAGGGTATGTCTTTAATAACAGGCAGAGAGTAATAGGGAAATCCAATGCTATGATGAATGGGTCTATTGATAGAGCAGCAAGGAAAGCTATTCCTAAAGCTTTGGAAAAAGTAAAATCTATAACGGTAGAATAGTAATTTGTAATAAGGCTGTTAGAAAAAGCTCTTGCAAAAGGGAGCAAAACAGGGTAAAATATAGGAGTAATAATATTTACTTTTGGAGGTAATACAAATGAGAAAACATATCCAAACTGTTAATAAAGCTATGCTGAAAAAGACTCTGCGCACCGGCGGCTGCGGCGAATGCCCGGCTTCCTGCCAATCCGCTTGCAAAACTTCTTGCACCGTTGGCAACCAAGTTTGCGAACATAGCAAATAATTTCTAAGCAAATCAAATCCCTCGGCTGCGGTCGGGGGATTTTTGCGTTTAGGGGGATAGCGCGTTCCTGCATAATGCGCCAGTGAGCATCTCTCCGTCGCTTTTTAGCCCTTGCAATTTCACCAGTATGGCTATGTTCAAATATGAACGAATGGCGAACAAAGAGGAGAAGTTGTAACAATGTTAAGGCAGTTATGTGAAAGATTTGTAAAATCGTGTGAAGCAGATATACAGTGATATTCAATTATGTGCATTAGAGTCAAAAAGAAGAAGAGCGGCCGATTTTGGCCGCTCTAATGATTTTTCTTGCAGTTTGCCAATGAAGTGGTAAAATAAGCATAGAAAGAGTGCTACCGATAGACGGTTGCCCTCGGTTTATGCTAAATTTTTAAAAAATAGCCGAACCTTGCCGGGGGCGGCTATTTTTTACTATGTAAAG
>USBV01000033.1 GCA_900553055.1 uncultured Phascolarctobacterium sp. | reverse complement strand
CCAGCCGCGACAAGCAGGACAGCGAGCGTGCGATTAGCCCGCTGCGTCAGGCGGAGGATGCGCTGCTACTTGATACCTCCGATATGAATATCGAGCAGGTAACTACAAGAATCCTGCAGCTGGTTGAGGAGCGGGCACAATGATTTACACGCTACTGAAATCGATTTTATGGCTGCTCTTTAAAATTGGCCTTCGGCTCAATGTAGAGGGCACCGAAAATATCCCCAAGGATGGTCCGCTGGTTATTGCCAGCAACCATTTAAGCTTATTAGACCCGCCGGTAATTGGTGTGGCAGCTACGCGCAAGGTACATTTTATGGCCAAGCAGGAGCTGTTCGTGCCTATTTTAGGCGATATTTATAAGGCGTTAGGTGCTTTTCCCGTGCGTCGCGGTGGCGCCGATAGAGCAGCTATTAAGCACGGCATTGATATCCTCAAGGATAACAAGGTGCTGGCGATATTTCCCGAAGGCACGCGCAGCAAAACAGGCAAGCTGGGCAAGGCTGAGCCCGGCGCGCTGATGATGGCCTCCAAGGCCATGGCAACCATCGTGCCCTGCTGCGTGATGGGTACTGATTATAGACGTCAGGGAAGGATTTGGCCCAAGGTTACTGTGCGCTTTGGCAAGCCTATTTATTTCCCGGCTGACGCTGTAGTAAATAAAGAATTCTTACATGAGATGACTGAAAACTTGATGCAGCATATTGCTGCACTGCAGGCTGGTGAAAAGGCATGATGGAAATCAAGGTAGCACAGCACTGTGGTTTTTGTTATGGTGTGAAGCGTGCGGTGGAGCTGGCCCAGGGGGCGGCTCGTGAGCATGTGCAGGGAGGAACGCTAGGACCTCTTATTCACAATCCCCAGCTGATTAATGAACTTGCGGCGCAGGGCATTGCCTGCCGCGAAGGCTTGGACGAATTTAGTCCGGGTGAAACTGTTATCATTCGCTCCCATGGTGTGGGCCCTGAGGTTTACGCTGAGGCGGAGCAAAAGGGCCTTAAAATATTGGACGCAACCTGTCCCAATGTGCGCTTAGCCCAAAAAAAGGCTGCTCAGGCAGCGGCAGATGGCTACTATCCTGTCATTGTTGGAGAAAAAAATCATCCGGAAGTAAAAAGTATTTTAAAATGGGCAGGAAAATCGGCTATCTGTATCGAATGTATAAAAGATATCTCTAGTGTGCCGCAAAAGGAGCGGTATGGAGTCATAATCCAGACCACTTTTGAGCTGCAAAAATTCGAAGATATATTGCGAGAATTGCAAAAGGAACGCCCGGGAGAGTATCGTGTGGAGCGCACCATCTGCCTGGCAACAAGCCAACGACAGGGGGCAGCCGTGAAGCTGGCCAAGGAGTCGGATGCTGTGGTTGTCATCGGCGGAAGAAACAGTGCCAACACGCGCCATCTTTTCGAGCTTGTGCAGGCTAATTGTCGCAAAGCATATCATATCGAAACTGCTGACGAACTGAATGCAGACATGCTCAGAGATTGTCATAAAATTGGAATCACGGCGGGAGCATCGACTCCTGACCGTTTAATTAAGGAGGCTATTATAGCAATGGAAAACATGGATTTTGAAAGCATGCTCAACGAAAGTATGGAGGTAGAGGTATATCCGGGCAAAATTGTTAACGGTACCGTTATTCAATTGGATAAAGACGGCGTATATGTTTCTTTTGGATATAGACATGATGGCTTGATCACTTATCCCGAATGGAACCCGGCTGTGGCTCCCGAAGAACTGATGGAAACCATCAAGGTTGGCGATGAAGTTGAAGCTAAGGTTATTCCTGGCAGCACCAAGAGCGATTTCGTTCGTCTGTCCAAGGTTAAGGCTGAGCGCGATGCAGCTTGGAAGAATGTTCCCGAGCTGGCTGAAGGCGAAAAACGCGAAGCAACCGTTAAGGTTCTGCGCATCATCAAGAACAAGGCTAAGAACATCGTTGGCCTGGCAGTTGCAGTTGAAGGCGTTGAAGGCTTTATGCCCGCTAGCCATGTAGAGCTGCGCCGTGTTGAGGATTTCACTCCGTACATCGGCCAAGAGCTGCAAGCTGAAATTATCGAAGTTGACCTGGAAAAGAAACGCATTGTTGTTTCCCGTCGCGACCTGCTGAAGGCTGAGCGTGAAGCTAAGGCTAAGGCTTACAAGGAAATGAAGGAAGCACAAGCACAAGCTCGCAAGGAAGCACGCGCTGCTGCTGAAGAAGCTGCTTATGCATCCGTTGAAGAAGGCCAAGTAGTACCCGGCAAGGTTGTTAAGGTTGCTGAATTTGGTCTGTTTGTAGAAGTTGGCGCTGGTCTGGTTGGCCTGGTTCACAACACTGAGCTGGCTTGGGACCGCACCGCTAAGGCTGCTGACGTTGCTAAGGAAGGCGACGAAGTAACCGTATTGGTGAAGAAGATTGACCGCGAAAACAAACGCGTTGCTCTGTCCATCAAAGCTACCCAAGAGGATCCCTGGAAGGTAGAAGCTGGCCAATTCCACATTGGTGACATTGTTGAAGTTGAAGTAGCTCGTTTCCTGCCCTTCGGCGCTATTGTTAAACTGACCGACAAGGTTGAAGGCTTGGTTCACATTTCCGAAATCGCTCAAGAGCGCATTGCTAAACCCGACGACGCTCTGGAGCTGGGCCAAAAGGTTCAAGCTGAGGTTATTAAGATGGATTTGGATAGCAAGAAGATCGGCCTAAGCATCTCCAAGGTTAAACGTGATGCTGAAAAGAACGAATATCGTTCCTACATGGGCAAAAAGAACTCCTCCCTGTCCCAAAACCTGTCCGAACAGCTGGAAAGCTTGGAAAAATAAGGAGAGCTTAAATGCAGCGCGAACAACGTAAGCTGGAACATATTAAATATGCCCTAGAGCTTGGCGATGGACCCGCGACCACGCATTTTGCCGACCTAAAGTTTATACACAATTGTCTGCCGGAGATTAATCCGGCAGACATTGATATATCTGTGAAGCTATTGGGCAAACGGTTACGTTTGCCCTTTTTCATTGATGCTATCACAGGCAGCACGGATGCTGTCACAGATATCAATCGCAAGCTGGCTCAGGTGGCCGAAGCTTGCGGGATAGGTCTGGCGGTGGGCTCGCAATATGGAGCAGTGTGTCAGGGCACAGGTGTTGCTAGCTATAAGGTGGTGCGCGAGGAAGCACCGCATGGCTTGGTGATTGCTAATATGAGCGCCTTTGTGAGCTATGAACAGGCGCTGGCTGCTGTAGACATGCTGGAGGCCGATGCGCTGGAGCTGCATTTGAATGCAGCGCAGGAGCTCGTGATGGCCGAGGGCGATAAGAATTATGCCGGACTGTTGCAGAATATGCACCGTATTTTTCAAGACCTGCCCGTGCCTATTATTATTAAAGAAACTGGCTGCGGCATGGCGAAGGAGCAGTACGCACAGCTTTTAGATGCAGGCTTTTATGTTTTTAACTGTGCCGGTGCCGGAGGCACTAATTTCCCTGCTATCGAGGCCAAGCGCAGTGGCGCCGTCTTAGGTGAAGATTTTGCAGCCTGGGGCTTGCCCACCTGCTGGTCGTTAATCGATGGTCAGTACGTGATCCCCAAAAAGCACTGCCTGCTTGCCAGCGGTGGCATACGCACAGCAGGTGATATCGCTAAAGCCTTTGCCTTAGGAGCAGATGCTGTGGGCATTACTGGTCCTGTACTGCGCTTAGTGATAGAAGAAGGTGTGGCTAAAGCTATTGCTTATTTTGAAGAGCTGGCCGAGGGCTTGATGCAGTATATGCTGCTCTTAGGCTGCAAGCATCCCTACGAGCTACGCAAGGTGCCTTTGATTATTGATGGCGCAACGCGCAACTATCTGGATTGCCGTGGTTATGATGTGGCAGCTTTGTGTAAGGCCAGAAATCGCTAAATTTATGGCTTTTGCTAGTAAAAATTGTTAATCTTTGGGCATATCTTGTGGTAAACACTTGCCATAGACGTTAGATGATGTTATAATACTATTTAGAAGTATAAGTTTTCTTAGTGAAAGAGTGGGTTACGTACCCGCTCTTTCCGCTTATTATGCAAAAAAACTAAATACAAAAAATTGAATATGGAGGTGATTTAGATGCAGGCAAAAGAGGTAGAAGCACTGATTACCGCACTGGTGGAGCCCATCTTAGCTGATACAGAGATGACTCTTGTAGATGTGGAATATGTGCGTGAAAAGGACTGGTATTTGCGTATTTTTATCGACAAGCCTGAGGGCGTCGAAATTGACGACTGTCAGCTGGTCAGTGAAAAGCTTACCGAAGTGCTGGACGAAAAGGACCCGATTCCGGATAAGTATTTTCTGGAGGTTTCCTCTCCTGGCATCGACAGGCCGCTGAAAAAGGACCACGATTTTGAAGCAGCCTATGGAACAAAGGTGGACATCATGTTCTATGCTCCCTGGGAAGGCTTAAAGAGCCTGGTGGGTGTTTTGGAATCCCATGATGATGATGCTGTGTGGGTTAGAAAAATAATTAAGGGTAAGGAATTTAAAACTCCTGACCGTATTGAACGTAAATTAATCGCTGTCATTAGACCGCATATTGACTTTTAAAATTCACAGAAAATAGGAGGCGTAGTAAGTGAACGCAGATTTTATCTCAGCCATTCAAGAATTGGGAAAGGAGAAGGGTATTGAGCCCGAGCTTCTGTACCAGGCTGTTGAAGACGCTTTGGTTGCTGCTTATAAGAAAAATTCCAATACTAACCAAAATGTTAGAGTGGATATGAATAAGGAAACCGGTGAAATTCATGTATATGCACAACGCACTGTAGTTGAGGGTGTGCCCGTTGACGAGACTGAAATGACTGTGCAGGAGGCGCAGGCTATTGATCCTCGTTATCTGGCAGGCGATATTGTAGAGACTGAGGTAACCCCGAAAAACTTTGGTCGTATTGCTGCTCAAAATGCTAAGCAGGTTGTGGTACAACGCATTCGTGAGGCCGAGCGTGGACAGGTTTATGAGCGCTTCCAAAGCCGCAATCAGGACATTGTTACCGGCATCATCGAGCGTCAGGAAAACAAAAATGTGTATATCGATTTGGGTAAGGTAGAGGCTGTGCTGACTCCCAATGAGCAAATTCCCGGTGAGATTTATCAATATCATGACCGCATGAAAACCTTTATCGTTGAGGTTAAGCGCTCTGCTAAGGGACCACAAATCGTTGTTTCCCGCACTCATCCTGGCCTCTTAAAGCGTTTATTTGAGCTGGAGGTGCCTGAAATTCACGATGGCATCGTTGAGATTAAGTCCGTAGCTCGTGAGCCTGGCATGCGCTCTAAGATTAGCGTTTATACCGCTGACGAAAATGTGGACCCGGTTGGCGCTTGCGTAGGCCACAAGGGCATGCGCGTGCAAACCATTGTAAACGAGCTGCGCGGTGAAAAGATTGATATTGTTAAATACAGCGAGGACCCAGCTCAATATGTTGCCAATGCTTTGAGCCCGGCTAAGGTTGTGAGCACCAATGTGAACGAGGCAGAAAAGATTTGCCGCGTGGTTGTGCCCGATTACCAGCTGTCCCTGGCTATTGGCAAGGAAGGCCAGAATGCAAGACTGGCCGCAAAACTGACAGGTTATAAGAGCGAAAGCCAAGCTAAGGAAGAAGAAGCTGCTTTAGAAGCAGAGCAAGAAGCATGATGAAGGTTAAAAAAATTCCGCAGCGCAAATGTGTGGGCTGCAACGAAATGAAGGATAAAAAGGCTTTACTGCGCATTGTGCGTTCTCCTGAGGGTGAAATCAGCCTTGATTTGACCGGCAAGAAGAACGGACGTGGCGCCTATGTGTGCCCCAATAAGGAGTGCATCATGAAGGCCGTGAAGGAAAAACGTCTGGAGCGCGCCTTAGAAAAGCCTATTAGTGATGCTGTAACACAGCAATTGCTGGAGGATTTGGAGCATGGCCAACAATAAGCAAGCCTTTGCGCTTGGTTTGGCCCAAAAGGCAGGCAAGCTTGTATCGGGTGATTTTGCAGTGAAGGCTGCATTAAAGGCCGGTACGGTTCAGCTGCTTGTAGTGGCTCAGGACACTGCGCCCAACTCCAAAAAGGAGCTTTGCTATTTAGCCGCACAGGCCGGGGTGCCGGTGCTGGAGCTGTTGACCCGCTGGGAGCTAGGAAGCGCCATAGGGAAAGGTCAAAGAGCTGCCGCCGCCATCACGGATAGCAATTTCGCCAGCATGCTACAGGGAAAATAAATCCCCTTATGTCTAGTCTGGAGGTGGATGCATGAGTAATAAAAGAATATACGAGGTGGCTGCCGATTATGGCAAGCCCGTTAACGAAGTACTAGATTTGCTCAAGAAGCATAATCTTGAGAAGAAGAATTTTAGTGGCGCTGATGAACAGGTGATGGCTGTGATTCGTAATGCATACGATAAGAAGCCTGAACCTCCCAAGCCGGCACCGAAACCGGAAAAGAAGCAGGAACCCCCGCGTCAAGCACAAGCTGTGAAGAAGGAACAACCCAAACAGCAAAATAATAATAAAAACGGTCAGAGGAATATGCAGCAAAACAATCAAAATCAACGCAACAATGGCCAACAAGGCCGCCCAGAAAATCGTCAGGGCAATAATAACGCTCAACAAGGCCGTGACAATCGCGGTCAAAACCAAAATCGCGGTAATAATAATGCTTCTCAAGGCAACCGCGATAACCGCCAAGGCCAAAATCGTGGCAATGGCCAACGGGGAAATAGAGACAATCGCCAGGGCCAAAACCGTGGCAATGATAATAAGCGTCAGGGTGGTATTTTTGTTGGTCCTAAAGGTCAACAGCCCGGCCAAGCAGTGCACGGTGAAAGCCGTAGCATGAACGCATCCCGCGCCGCAGGTCGCAACGAAAACCGCAGCGAAAGCCGCGCCGAAGCTAGAGCAGAGCTGCCCCGTGGCAAGGAAATCCGCAATGCAGGCAAGAGCCGCAAGGAAAAGCCGCAGATTAAGGGCTCCTATGCTACTAAGGAAAGCCGTCCTAACCGTAGTGCAGGGCATCAAATGCCTGTGAACCGCAACCGTAAGCCCAACAACGCGCCTAAGGCCGCAGCTGCTCCGGCAGAAATTGTTCGTCCTACCTATGTAGAAATTGGTGAATCCATCAATGTGCAAGAGTTTGCCAAGCTGATTAAGCGCGAGGTAAACGAGGTTATCAAGGCTCTCTTCATGCTGGGCATGATGGTTACCATTAACCAGGATATTGACTTTGATACTGCGCAATTGATTGGTGATAACTTTGGCGTTGAGGTTGGTCAAAAGGCTCCGGAGGAGGACCCCACCGAAATTCCTGAGGTGGACGACCCCGAAGAGAAGCGTTTACCCCGTCCGCCTGTAATCACTGTTATGGGTCACGTTGACCACGGCAAGACATCTTTGCTGGACGCTATTCGTAAAACTAATGTTACTGCACGCGAGGCTGGCGGTATTACCCAGCACATTGGTGCATATAAAGTTAATTACCAAGGCAAGCAAATCGTCTTTTTGGATACCCCCGGTCACGAGGCCTTCACCGCTATGCGTGCCCGTGGTGCCCAAGTAACCGACGTGGCTATTTTGGTAGTAGCTGCAGACGATGGCGTAATGCCGCAAACCATTGAAGCTATTAACCATGCTAAGGCAGCAAAGGTGCCCATTATCGTTGCAATTAACAAGATGGACCGTATGGGCGCAAACCCCGACCACGTTAAGCAACAGCTGGCTGAGCACGGCCTCATCCCCGAGGATTGGGGCGGAGATACCATCATGGTTCCCGTATCCGCACATCAAAAGACCGGTATTACCGACCTTTTGGAAATGATTCTTTTGGTTGCTGAAATGCAAGAGCTGAAGGCTAACCCGAATCTGCCCGCACATGGCACCATCATCGAGGCACAATTGGATAAGGGCCGTGGCCCTGTTGCCACCGTTTTGGTACAACGCGGTACCCTGCACATCGGCGATACCATTATTGCCGGCACCAGCTTTGGTAAGGTACGCGCCATGGTCAACGACCGTGGTGAAAAGGTTAAGAAGGCTCTGCCCTCCACCCCTGTAGAGGTTTTGGGCCTCAACGATGTGCCCCAAGCAGGCGATATTTTAGACAGCACCGACGAGAAAACTGCTCGTAGCGTTGCTGAAAAACGTATTGCCAAGAAGAAGGAAGAGGAGATTAAGCTTAACTCCAAGGTATCCTTGGATGACCTGTTCCAACGCATTCAAGAGGGTGAGATTAAAGAGCTGAACATCGTTGTTAAGGCTGACGTACAAGGCACCATTGAAGCATTGAAGGCTTCCTTGGAGAAGATTAAGAACGATGAGGTTAAGGTTGTTGTTGTACATGCCGGCGTTGGCGCTATTACTGAGTCCGACGTTATGCTGGCTTCTGCAGCTAATGCGCTCATTATCGGCTTCAACGTTCGTCCCGATGCTAATGCTCGCAAGGCTGCTGAAACCGAAAAGGTTGACGTGCGTACCTATCGCGTAATCTATGACGCTCTGAACGACGTAGAGGCTGCTATTAAGGGTATGCTGGCGCCCAAGTTCAAAGAGGTTGTACAAGGCCGCGTAGAGGTGCGTCAGCTGATTACTATTTCCAAGCTGCTCATTGCTGGCTGCTATGTACTGGAGGGCAAGGTTACCAACAGCTCCAAGGTACGTATCATCCGCGACGGCATTGTGCTGCATGATGATGTAATCGACTCCCTGCGTCGCTTTAAGGATGACGTAAAAGAGGTTGCCCAAGGCTATGAATGCGGTATTACGCTGGAAAAATATCGCGACCTTAAAGAGGGCGACGTTTTCGAAATCTATGACATGGAAGAAGTAGAGGTAGAATAATGGCTAGGCTTAGAGTTGAAAAAGTCCAAGAAGCCATCCAGCACGAAATCAGCAATATGCTGCTGCACGACGTGAAGGACCCCCGCATTCAGTTTGTGACTGTGACCGGGGTGGAGCTGACGGACGATATGAGCTATGCCAAGGTATTTATCAGCATGTATGGCCCTGAGGAAAAGCAGGAGGAAACCTGGAAGGCCCTCAACAAGGCCTTGGGCTTTATGCGTACAGAGATTGCTAAACGCATTCGCCTACGCTTTGCGCCGACACTGATTCTGCAAAAGGATAAATCCATGGAATATAGTGCTCATATCCAAAGCATTCTGGACAAAATTAATAAAGAGGAAAAGACCTTGGCCGAAGCTCAGGCCGAGGCAGAGGCTGGTCAGCATGAGTAAGGAGCTTTCTTTACTGGAGACCGGCAAGCTGCTTGAGGCAGCACAAAAAATTGTTTTATGTACCCATGTGAGCCCGGACGGAGATACGCTGGGCTCCAGCTTGGGCCTTGCCTTGAGTCTGAAAAAGCTGGGCAAGGAGGTTATCGTTTACTGTGATGACCTGATTAATAAAAGCTTTGGCTTTATTCCCGGCATTGAGCTGGCTCAAAGGCCGGAGCAGGGAAGCAAGCTTGCTTGCGATGTACTGGTCGTGGTGGATGCTAGCTCCTTCGACCGCATCGGCATTGTGGCCGAGGTGGTGGAGTATAAGCAGCTGCTCAATATAGACCATCATATTTCCAACACTCGCTTTGCAGATTACCTATATCTTGATGCTAAAGCCGCTGCAACAGGCGAGATTATGTGCGAGCTGCTGCAGGAAATGAACTGGCCCGTGGACCATTATATTGCAGAGTGTTTTTATATCGCTATTTCTACGGACTGCGGCTCCTTCCGCTATGCCAATACCACGCCGAAAACTATGCGCGCTGGTGCTTGGCTGATGGAGCAGGGCGTACAGCCTAACGAAATCAGCGACAAGCTGGATATGAAGTCCCGCCTTACTGTAGAAATGCTGGCCAAGGTCTTGCCCAGCCTGACCTTTGATGCTGATGGCAAAATCGCTTATATCACCATCACTAATGACCTTTATAACAAGGATGCTAACACGGATAGCTTCGTGAACTATCCTCGTTATATTGATGGCGTAGAGGTAGCTATTATGTTTAAGGCTGTGGAGCCTAAGGTGACACGTGTGAGCATGCGCTCTAGCAATGTGGACGTAGCCCAGGTAGCCTTGAGCTTTGGCGGCGGCGGCCATATTCGGGCAGCAGGTTGCACCATTTACGCACCGGTGGAGGAAGCGCGCGAGCAGCTTTTGGCTAAATTGCGCGAGCTTGTATAATGGACGGAATTTTTAATGTTTTGAAGCCCCCTGGCATGACGAGTCATGATGTGATTGGCTTTTTGCGCCGGGCATTAAATACGAAAAAAATTGGGCATGGAGGCACGCTGGACCCAGATGCGGCCGGCGTGCTCCCTGTTTTTGCCGGCACGGCTACCAGGCTTTTATCCTATGCTATGGAGGGCCGCAAGCAGTATATTGCAGAGTTCACACTAGGCGAGCAGCGTGATACTGGCGACGACAGTGGCACTTTAGTGAAGACGATGCCCGTGCCTGAGCTTAGTGAGGCTAAGCTGAAGGAAGTTTTACAAAGCTTTTTAGGCAAGCAAATACAGCTGCCGCCCATGTATAGTGCGGTGAAAATTAATGGCCAAAAGCTGTACCAGCTCGCTCGCAAGGGAGTAGAGGTAGAGCGAAAGGCTAGGCCCATTGAGATTTATAAGCTGAAGCTGCTAGACGCCAAACTTCCAACAGAGAGTATTTCTGCTAAGAATTCATTTACTGTAGCTGTGGAATGCAGCAAGGGTACTTATATTCGCGTGCTTGGCGAGGATATTGCCACCGCTTTAGGTACCTGTGGCACCATGAGCTTTCTTTTGCGCACGCAGGTGGGCAGCTATTTGCTCAACGAAGCGCATACACTGCAGGAGATTGCAGAAAACCCCGCTGGCTGCTGCGCAGAGCCTATTACTGCTGTGAGCCACTTGCCTAAGCTTGAGTTAACTGCTAACCAAGCTGCGCGCATTACTAATGGCGTGAGAACGACGGTAAATGGCACTGTTGATGGGCAATATGCTTTACTAGGACCTAATAGTGAGTTTTTAGGTATTGGTAAATGTGTTGATTCTAAAGTGCAGGCAGAGAAGATATTTGAGAAATATATAGTTCAGCTATAGAGAGCCTCCCCTTGGGGGGAGGTGCCGCCCACGAACTTTAGCTATTAATTTAGCCAAGATGCGGCGGAGAGGGGATACCTCGAACTAAAGCTATTATTTTATATTTTAGGTACACAATTGTTATGGATGTTATTACTTCACTAAAACAATTGCATAAGTATGAGCGCCCGTGCGTGGTAGCGCTGGGCACCTTCGACGGCCTTCACCGCGGCCACATGGATGTTATTCGCACGGCTTGGAACGAAGCGCATCGCACCGGAGCGTTGCTGGCGGTATTCACCTTCAGCAACCACCCCTTTGCGTGCTTCCGCCCTGACAAGGTGCCACCTGCACTCATCACCCCAGAGCAAAAGCAGTCGCTTTTGCGTGATTTAGGGGTTGATGTGCTGGTGGACGTGCCCTTCGATATGAGCGTGGCGCGCATCGCGCCGGAAGCTTTCCTAGAGCAGCTGCAAGCGCTGGGCTATAGCTGCTTAGTTGTGGGCAACAACTTTACCTACGGCATTCGTGGCGAAGGCACAGTAGAAACGTTGGCAGCCAGCGCCCAGCGCCTTGGCTTTAAGCTCGTGGTACGCGAGCTGGTCAGCGATGGCCCTACCGTTATCAGCAGCACTGCTATCCGCCGCCTCATTGCCGAAGGCGATGTAGTGGAGGCGGCAGCCATGCTGGGACGCCTGTACAGCCTTTCCGGCATCGTTGCCCACGGCAACGAAAGGGGCAGGCTTTTGGGCTTTCCCACGGCCAATATCGAGCTTGCTGAAAGCAAGCTGGCCATTCCTTTGGGCGGAGTATATGCCGTGCAGGTAAACGTCAATGGTCAGCGCTACGGTGGCATGGCCAATATCGGCAATAATCCCACCTTTGGCGATGTGGCTGCACCTAGACTAGAGACGCATATCTTTGACTTTAGCGGTGATATTTACGATTCACCCATTAGCATTGATTTTGTCGCCAGAGTGCGCGGGGAAGTAAAATTTGCTTCTATTGACCAATTGCGAAGTCAGCTACAGGCGGATAAGGAAAAATGTCGCCAGCTGTTAGAAAGTTTTTCAGCTAGATTTTTGTAGATAAATGTAAAAATTTTTACAGAAGTATCTTGCTCTTGCAGCATTAGTATGGTATACTATTACAGTATGTGAACCAAGGCTTGGTGGTGCGCCACTCCAGCGGCTACTATGCCTTTGGCAAGGAGCTGGGCAACGGCAACTCTGTCTTTGACTTTGACACCACCAAGCTCAGC